>CALBSU010000710.1 GCA_937967285.1 uncultured Acidobacteriota bacterium | reverse complement strand
GTCATCCCGCGGTACGTTTACGAAGACCTCTTCAAGTACAAGCTCTTCATCGCGCTCTTCGTGATCTGTTTCGTCTGTCCGCTGGTCTACACGATACTGATCTATCTGCATCACAACACCAGCGCGCTGGCGATCTTCGGCATCAACTCGACCGACGTGGTTCCGATCAACGGGATGTTCTTCAAGATCTTCGCGACTATCCAGACAACACTGGCGTTCATCTTCACGGTCATCATCGGACCGGTGCTGATCTCGCGCGATCTGGCGAACAACGCGCTGCCGCTCTACCTCTGCCGGCCGTTCTCGCGGTGGGAATACATACTGGGCAAGTTGTCGGTTTTGATGATCCTGCTCTCGATCATCACGTGGGTGCCGGGTCTGCTGCTCTTCTTCTTCCAGTCGTATCTGGAGGGCGGCAACTGGATGATCGAGAATTTCTGGATCGCGAGAGGGATCTTCGTGCTGAGCCTGGTCTGGGTGGTTGCGCTCGGGTTGCTGGCCCTGGCGTTTTCGGCCTGGATCAGGTGGCGAACGGCGGCCAGCGCGGCGCTCTTCGCGATCTTCATCATCCCGACGCCGATCGGATTCGCCATCCAGGAGATGCTCGGGACGACCAAGGGGCATCTGGCGAACCTGGGCATGGCTTTCAACGTCATGGCCGATGAGTTTTTCAGGACCGTCACTCCGGAAGATCGCTTCTTCTCTCTCGGCGAGGCGTGGGTGGTCTTTCTGGTCTACGGGCTGATCTGCTTCTATATGCTGTGGCGGAAGGTGCGCGCTTACGAGGTGATATCGTCATGACACAACAGGCGCCGGCACCCGAGAGACTCGGGCCGGAACATCTGATCATTTTCGACAACGTCTCGAAGTTTTACGGCGAGATTCTGGGAGTCAACCGGATCAATCTGACGATCGAGCCGGGGATCACGTCGCTGGTCGGGCCGAACGGTTCGGGCAAGACGACGCTCATGAATCTGATGACCGGGCTGATCCAGCCGACGCGTGGGCGGGTCAGCATCCTCGGGATAACGCCGGGCGATCCGCAGGCGCTCTTCCGGCGGCTCGGATATTGCGGCCAGTTCGATTCGTTCCCGAAGGGGATGACCGGATACGAATTCGTCAACGCGTTTCTCGGAGTTCACGGTTATTCGCGCAAGGAGGCGGACGAGCGGACCTGGCGCGCGATCGAGCGTGTCGATCTGGTCGAGGCCGCTCACCGCAAGGTGGCGGGCTACAGCAAGGGCATGCGACAGCGGATCCGGCTGGCCCAGTCGATCGCGCATGAGCCTGAGGTCATGATTCTCGACGAGCCGCTCAACGGTCTGGATCCGATGGCGCGGGCCGAGACCATGCGCCTCTTCAGGCAACTGGCCAAAGAAGGGCTCCACCTGATCATCTCGAGCCACATCCTGCACGAGGTCGATATGATGTCGGACCGCGTCGTGCTGATCAACAACGGCTACATCCTGGCCGAAGGCGGGGTGCAGGGCGTTCGCGACGAGATGGAAGAGCATCCGATGCAGATCATGATCCGCTGCGACCGGCCGCAGGAGTTCGCCGCCCGGGTCTTCGCTTCCGACAACGTGGTCGAAGCGCAACTGCACGCCGACAAACAGGGGCTCTTCGTCAAGACCCGCAACGCCGAGGCGTTCTATCTGCTGCTCAACCGGGTGGTCATCGAGAGCGGAATGAACATCGAGACGGTGGCCCCGGTCGATGACGACCTCAACGCGGTCTATCACTATCTTATCGGATCCAATGGAGGAGGGCAGGCATGAGCACGATGATCGGTCAGCGGACGGTGGAACGAACTGTGAGCCGCACCGACTGGGGTCTCTGGCTGCGCCAGATTCGGGCCATCATGCGGATCGAGATCACCAAGAACTTCTGGGGGCGACGGGCGCTGCTGATCTACCTGCTCGCGGCGGTTCCGGTCATCCTGATGTTCCTGCTGGTCATGGTCCACCCGGAAGGCGGCAAGGACATCTCGCGCAACTGGGCATCGGCTCAGGAGGTCTTCGGCTACATCTACGAATACCTGATCCTGCAGACGATCGTCTTCTTCGGGTGCGCGTGGATCTTCATGAATCTTTTTCGCGGAGAGCTGGTCGACAAGAGCCTGCACTACTACTTCCTGTGCCCGCTGCGCCGCGAGGTGCTGGTGGCGGGGAAATATCTCTCGGGATTGCTGGCATCGGGGCTCCTCTTCTCGCTCTCGACGATCGGATCGCTCGTCCTGCTCTACTATGCCAGGGGATATCCGGCCAACGTCAATTTTCTCTTTGACGGTCCGGGCATCTGGCAGGTCTTCGATTACATCGGCATCACGCTGCTCGGATGCCTCGGTTACGGCGCGGTCTTCCTCTTCATCGGACTCTTCTTCAGGAATCCGATCATTCCGGCGCTGCTCGTCTACGGCTGGGAGTGGCTGAATTTCCTCCTCCCGCCGGTGCTCAAGAAGATCAGCATCGTCCATTACCTGCACACGCTGGCGCCGGTTCCGATGAGCGAGGGGCCGTTTGCGACCGTCGTGGCTCCGACCTCTCCGTTCATCTCGATCCCGAGCATGATCCTGTTTACCGCGGCGGTCATCGTCTTCGCGGGGATTCGTATCAGGAAGATGGAGATCAGTTACGGCGGCGAATAAAGCGAAAGGGGCTGCGAAAGATGCAACAGGCAGCGCAAGGAAATTCGATTACGACTTTTACCGGTATTGCGGACAGTCTGGACAGGGTTCACGCCCTCGTCAGAGGAAACCGGTTTATGCGTCTGTTCACGATCATGACCAGAGTGCTGCTGGCGATCGGGTTTATGCCGTCGGGGCTGACCAAGGTTCTCGGCAACAGATTCACCCTTCTCGGGATCGATACACCGGTCGGGTTCTTCTTCGAAGCCATGTACCGGACGGGTTTCTACTGGCGCTTCATCGGCATCTGCCAGTTGACGGCGGCCCTGCTGCTGCTCATTCCACGCACCGCGACGATCGGCGCGCTGATCTATTTCCCGATCATCCTCAATATCTTCATCATCACCGTCAGCATGCATTTCACGGGAACCCCTTTCATCACCGGGGCTATGCTGCTGGCCGGCACCTATCTTCTCTGCTGGGATTACGACAGACTGAAGAATATTTTCAGATAGCGGCGATAATCAGTTTCCGGTTGTAACTGCTCAGTCCTTGAGAAAAAAATCAGACGCCAAGGCGCCAAGAGGGCCAAGGTTTATTCAGGCAATGAAGATTCGGATCTAACCGGTGTTCAAGCGGCGAGATAGAGGAAGCATAAGCCATCCCACTCTTAAGTCCATCTTGGCCATCTTGGCGCCTTGGCGTCTAATTTATTTTCGCAACAGGGCTGAGCGGTTACTTCCGGTTTACGGTTTCCAGTTGATAGAATTCGTGATTCAGCGATGAGTTTTGGGTTTATACCTTTTGACTGGAAATGCCGATGACCGATGAAGGAAACGAACTGATCGAGGGGCAGGCTGTCGAATCGCCGGCCGGCCCTGAATTCA
>CALBSU010000709.1 GCA_937967285.1 uncultured Acidobacteriota bacterium | reverse complement strand
CCACTATACTCCCTGCAGGGTGAGAACAAAACCGTCGAATAGTGAAAAGACTGGACAAGCGTGGTGACCGGCGGTAGAAATAGGCTATGGAATATTCGGAGATAGTCGAGACAGAAGGGCACCTGGTCGATTCGCAGATCCTGGCCAGAATAATGGATCGCGTCATCGAATGCGGTGCGATCTATGAAGTGATGGAATTCCGGCTCGGGCGGACGAATGATGAGTTCTCACGGCTCAGACTGCGGGTGCAGGCTCCGTCGCGGGATGTTCTCAATAAAACGCTCGAGGAGCTGGTCGAGCTGGGCTGTTACCAGGCCCGGATAACCGACGCCGTGCTCAAGCCCGCGCCGCGTGACCGTGTCGTTCCGGAGGACTTCTACTCGACGACCAATCACCGGACTTTCGTCAGGATCGACGGCGACTGGATCGAGGCGCGCAAACAGCGCATGGACGCGGTGCTGATCGTCGACGGTCGCGATGTCGAATGCCGGAAGCTGCGTGACGTGAGGCAGGGTGAGTTGGTCGTCTGCGGACTGCACGGGATTCGTATCCAGCAGGAGTACAAGGAGCGCGACCGGCTCGGCTTCGCCTTCATGGCCAACGAGATCTCATCGGAAAGACGGGCCGAGACCGCTGTCCGCAAAGTCGCCGAGATGATGCGTCAGACCAAGGCAGAGGGCGGACGGATCGTCTTCGTCGCGGGCCCCGTAGTCATTCACACCGGCGGTACGGCCGCCTTCTGCGAGATCATCCGCAAAGGTTACGTCGACGCGCTGCTGGCCGGCAACGCGATCGCCGTTCACGATATCGAACACACACTGTTCGGCACCTCACTCGGCGTCGATCTCGATCGCGGCATCCCGATCGAGGAAGGTCATAAAAACCACATGCGGGCGATCAACGCCGTCAACAGCCACGGCTCGATCAGGGGAGCGGTCGAGGCCGGCGTCATCCGCTCCGGCGTCATGTACGAGATCGTCCGCAACAACGTCCCGTTCGTCCTCGCCGGATCGATCCGCGATGACGGCCCTCTGCCCGATACCGAAATGGACCTGATCAGGGCACAGGAACAGTACGCCGCTCTGCTGGCTGATGCAAAGATGGTCATCTGCCTCTCGTCGATGCTCCATTCGATCGGCGTCGGCAACATGCTCCCGTCCTGGGTCCGCATGGTCTGCGTCGATATCAACCCGGCCGTCGTGACGAAACTCTCCGACCGCGGATCTCAGCAGACCGTCGGCATCGTGACCGATGTCGGCACTTTCCTCAACCTGCTCTCACAGTATCTCTGGAAGGAATGAATTACTCTTCCCCCGGTTTACGTTGGTGGTTATGAATCTTCTCAGGAACAGGCCCCGACGAATAGTGATATACACACTCGGTCTGATCATCGGGCTCACCGGTTGCAGCATCATTGGAGAATCGTTTTCCGCCGTTAATGTCTGGAAAAAGGATTTCATTGAGGATTACCTGACCGGCAGAGCGATTTTCAGCGGTGTAGATCCCTATCAGCCGGTTGCCGAACTTGCAAATTTCTTCGATCTGCCCGAGGCGGGCAAGGCTTTTCCACATCCCAATCCACATTCACCACCGTTCATCGTGCTGATATCGCCACTCGGAACGATACCTTATCCAACTGCGGCGTTGACGGCATTGCTCATTGAACTCGGATGCCTTTTATTATGCGTTTACCTGATCGTCAGGAGATATGTGCCTCACACGACACTCCCAACGATTCTGTTTCTGTCCTGGGCCGCGCTCGGATGGTCTGCCATCTGGGAGAACCTCATACTCGGACAGTTCAACCTGCTGCTGACGGTATTTCTGTTACTCGGTTTTCTTCATGTAGACGACGAGAAACACGCTCTTTGCGGATTTTCCATCGGTACTGTTATCTCGCTCAAAATGATATTCTGGCCGATACTGATCGGCCTGGTGATATTTCGCAAATGGAAGACCATGTTTTTTACAATGTATACTGTCCTGGGCCTCAACGCTCTCTCAGCCCTTGTACTTGGCGCTGAAACAGTCTTCAATTTCTATTCCAGAATCGGCCCCGCCATCGCATCCGGATACAGAAGCTACTACCTCAATATCTCACTCTGGTCTGTCGGCTGGAAATTCTTCCATGGCACCGGCGCCGACGCTCTTCTGGGATTTAACCTTCCGCCCGTCATTGAGGCGCCGGGGATGGGGGTTATCGCTTCGTCAGCGCTGGTTGCAATCATACTCGTTATAGCTGTATTTATGGTTCTCAGGACAGAGTGCCGAACTGGATATTCAATGTTGATCTGCCTCAGTCTGATGATCAGTCCGCTGACCTGGACACACTACCTGACCGTTGCGATCATTCCCATGATTTCACTGACAGCTTTAGCGGTGGGAAAGCAATTCAAGATAATCAACCTGATATTGCTGATATTGAGTATCTTTTCGCTGCTCATTCCAGGGCCGTACCTCCAATCACTGTCAATTAATATATCCCGATCTGGATATATCCAAGATCCCATCCCGCTTGTTCTAATCGGCCTGACGCCGATACTTGGCATCACCAGCTTGCTGATCCATCTATACCTGCTTGCGAGATATCCGGATATAAAAGCTGGAGTTCAGACGACTGAACGGTGAAATTGTTAGAATTCGGCCTATCCCAACTATTTTGTTGACGCGGGTTGATATAATTACCTATACTGGTTTGTGGATAATCACTGGCAGGCCGAAACAGCATTCCCCCTCCCCACATCAGGGGGCTGAACGGCTGGAATTTTATTTACATACCCTGAAGAATTCACAATTAGATAGAAAGCACTAAGAACAGCTCAGTGTATTTGGAGCTGAATCGTTCCTACACGAAAATGAGCGCTGCCCCGTGTCTGGTGCCGCTGATGAAGAATTGCCGTTAACCGCGGCTCATCAGAGGAGATTCAGCATGCAAGCCTCACATCGTTTGAAAGTATTTCTTTTCGTCATGGCCTGTCTGGTCATGGCGCCGGGGGTGGCCGGTGCGGCCGATCCCGGCAATCCATTTCCTGCGGACTCATCGGTGAGCGACCAGAAAGCCGGGTCGATCCTGGTCTACAACGTCTACACCTCGAGCATCACCAACTTCAACGCGCAGAACAGCAGGATCTCGATCACCAACACGAGCGACGACAGAACGGCCTTCGTCCATCTGTTCTTCGTGGACGGTTCGACGTGTTCGGTGGCGGACATGTTCGTGTGTCTGACGGCAAATCAGACATACAACGTGCTGGCATCGGATCTCGATCCGGGAGTGACGGGATATCTGATGGCGGTCGCGGTGGACGGGGTGACGGGATGCCCGGTCAACTTCAACTATCTGATCGGCGACGTGTACGTCAAGTTCCCGACCGGACATGTCGGCAGTCTGGCGGCAGAGTCGATCGCGGCGCAGTACGAGAAGTTCACAGGATGTGACGGATCGTCGCCGCTGGCGCAGCTCTTCTTCGACGATCCGGGCACTCCCGACAGCTACAACGCGCTGCCCAGAGTTCTGGCGGTCGACAATATCGGCGACCGGTTCAGCGGCAACAACACGCTGCTCATCCTGAACCGGATCGGCGGCAACATGGCGATCAGCAGCCTGGCGCTGGGATCGATCTTCGGGCTGCTCTACGACGATGCCGAGAACTCCTTCAGTTTCACCTTCTCATCCGGCGCCTGCCAGTATCGGAACATACTGTCGAACACATTTCCGCGGACGGTGCCGCGTTTCGAGGTGGTGATTCCGGCGGGCAGGAGCGGGTGGATGAAGATCTTCTCGAACGACGAGTCGGTCAGCATGCTCGGAGCGGTCTTCAATGCGAATCCGAATTCTAATACGGTCGGCAACGCTTTCGACGGAGCACGCAATCTGCACAAGCTGACGCTCAATACGAGGGGCTCGCGGACCGGCGGCACACAGAGCATCACGATTCCGGTGTTTCCGCC
>CALBSU010000708.1 GCA_937967285.1 uncultured Acidobacteriota bacterium | reverse complement strand
GACATGAAAGCGTAATCGCCCTGCTTTTCGATCCGCAGTCGATAGGGTGCGCGGACGTTCGACTGGATCTCGCGCGTCGGTTCGCCCTTCGCCTCGCGGTACTGCAGCGAGGTCAGCCCGTCGCCGTGCAAGGCCGCGTCGACGTATGCCGAATCGGCATCGAGGCTCTGCCGGATGATGAGGACCGCCTTGCGATGCGGATCGCCGCCCGAACTCAGCCATTCGATATCGGCCGCCAGGGAAACGTCTCCGGACATCCTCCGCCAGACGAAGTGGAATGCGTCATTCGCAAACCACATGTTCTCTCCTCCGCCGCTGATGGTGTATGACTTGTTCGATTCGTCGTACGCGACCGACCCGGGACGCATGACCTTGCCGACGTCATTCTCACCTTGAAAGAGTCCAATCGACTTGTTTTGAGCAAAGAATACGCTTCCTGAGAGCATCGAGCCGGGGATCAAAATAAGGACTGTAATTACGATCAGCTTTTTCATATTTAATCAGTTTAGTTGCCGGGAGCGCCGGCCTTGAGAATGTTCCCGGATTAAGCCGGCGGGGACGCCGGCGCTCCCGGCGGGAGGCTCACATCTTAAAATTTCAACTCTTTCAAGAATCTCAAACTCTGCGGGATCTGCTGAACCGAAGTCGGCGATTCGTCCTCGATGAAGTACCACTTGATCCCGGCCTTTTTGGCGGCGCGCATAATGGCCGGCCAGTCCATCTGTCCGGTTCCGAGCGCGACGTCGTTGGTGACGTCGGACTGGCCTGTCAGCAGGCCCGTCGGCGTGCCCTTCCTCATATCCTTGACGTGCATCAGTTCGAAGCGGCTGCCGTATTTTTCGAGCAGTTTGACCGGATCCTGACCCGGATGCACGATCCAGAAGACGTCCATTTCGTAGCGCACATATTCCGGTTTCGTCTCCTTCATCATCAGATCGAAGAGCGTCCCGTCGCCGTGGGGATAAAACTCGTATCCGTGCGTGTGATAGAAGAATTTGAGACCGTGGTTGCTCAGCTCGCGTCCGGCGCGGTTGAAGACCTCGATGGCTCCGCGCGCGTCCTTTTCGGTGAACTCCTTGCCATGCGGAATCCATGCCGTGCCGACGTACTGCACTCCGAGCTGTTTGGCTTCGCGGACGACGCCATCGATGTCATCGCGGAACCTCTCGTAGCCGGTCAGCGAGCTGATCGGTTTGAGCCCTTTGGCGAGCAGCATCGAGCGGAACTCAGCGGGCGGCAGATTGTAGGTGCCGGCGAGTTCGACGTATTCGATGCCGAATCCGCGCGCGACGTCGAGCGTTCCGGGGACGTCCTTTGCGAACTGGTTGCGCAGGCTGTAGAGCTGCAGCCCGACGGGGCCCTCGAAGCCGGAGCCTCTCTGCGAGAATGCGACGGCGAGCAGGATCGCCGGCAGGATGATGAGCTGTTTTCGGATCATATCAACGGTCTCCTTTCGTCTTGCGGATCGGCCCAGCGGTCGTTCGGGATGATCGGTGTCCAGCCGGGCCTGAGCGGATCCTGATCGTATGGATAATTGCCGAGCCGCCGATAGAGCTCGGAGTATTCGGCCAGCTTGTCGCGGTCGAGCCTGACGCCGAGCCCCGGCCTGTCGGGTACTTCGATCGCTCCGTCCCTGTATTCCAGTTTTCCGCCTTCGATGATGTCGTCGGTCAGATGATGATAGTGCGCGTCGGCGGCAAATGAAAGATTGGGAATGACCGCGCCGAGATGAAGCATGGTCGCGAGCTGGATGCCCAGTTCGCCGGATGAATGCACCGCCACGCCAAGCTGGAAGGTCTCGCAGACGCCGGCGGCCCTGACGCATGGCCTGATGCCTCCCCAGAACGTGGTGTCGAGCAGGATCACGTCGACGGCCGTTTCAAGCACATTGGCCGCCAGTTGCTCGAAGTTGACGACCACGGTGTTGGTCGCCAGCGGCATTCGGACCTTCTCGCGAACGCGCCGCATGCCGTTCATTCCGAAGACGGGATCTTCAAGGTAGTCGTTGCGGATCGATTCGATCTGCTGTCCGAACCAGATCGCGGTTTCAGTCGACCAGACGCCGTTCGGATCGAAGCGAAAGCGGTCGCCGTCCAGCGCACGAGCCACAGCACGGTAACATTCCAGTTCGTACTCCGGCGGAAATACGCCGCCCTTCATCTTGTGAGAGGTGAACCCGTACTTCGCCTTCAGTTCGAGCGCGTGAGCGACCATCTGCTCGACGGTTCTCGCCTCTCCCGATCCGTCGGCGGCATTCGGATAGCGAAAGAAGAGATATGATGCGAACGGCACGCGATCGCGCAGCTTTCCGCCCAGAATATCGCAGACCGGGACGCCCCACTTCTGCCCGAGAATATCGAGACAGGCGAATTCGAGCGCGGCCAGCGCCTGCGTCCGGTTGTTGTAAAGGGATGCGGTCGGATTGGCGATCAGGAACCGCATCTCCTCGAGGCGCGCCGGGTCGTGCCCGACCAGATAATTCTTCATCGCGCGGAAGACGGCTTCGGCCGACTCGCCGCCGCCGCCCATCTCGCCGAGACCGATCAGTCCGTCGTCGGTCTCGACCTCGACGATCGTGCGGACGAAGCGTCCCCAGTGGCAGCCGTTGGCGTGCCTCAGCGGCGCCTCAAGCGGGACCGTAACGGTTGTCGCGCGGATGTCAGTTATCTTCATTTTCTCACCAGTCAAGGCTGCGCGCCTTGTATTCCTCGAGAGTCCTGAGCGGTTTCTCGACGCCCGCCGGCAGCGGACGCTTCGAGAATGTCTGGAAGTAGAGCAGGCAGGCATCGCGCCAGACGATCGCGTCGCGTTCCTGGATCTCCAGCTTCCCTGCGACGGCCTGATGTCGTTCGGCGTCTACAGCGCCGTCGAGTTCGGACCACAGCTTCCTGGCATTCCGCGTCCAGTCGACTCCGCGCTGATAATGAAGCGCCATCTCGTCCCATAAGATCCTTCCCGATCTCATCCGGTAATCCCAGGGAAGATGATGAAACCAGAGCAGGAACTTCTCGGGGCAGGACTTCAGATTTCCGAAAAAGTCTCTAACCGGCGCGTGATAATGCCTGATCGAATTGCTGCCTGCCGATGTTCGATCGAATCCGATGCCTTTCTCATCCGCGCGATGGTAGTAGACGGAATTCCAGTCATCGCGCTCGCCCCTGTCCCACCACGGAGCCGGTCCGTAATGATGACCCGGCCACATGATGTGATGCAGGCCGAGCGGAGTCATGTAATCGACCGCCGCTTCGTGCGATTCCAGCATCATCCTCTCGATCTTCCGTGCGGCAGTCGAATCATGCGTCAACGTCATTGCGATCCATTCGCGGGCTATCTCTTCGGATGTCAGATCAGGATTCCACGCCAGGCGGCCGAAGGCATACCAGTTGGCCTGCGCGAAATCATGCCCCGTCCAGTTGCGCGATGAACCGGTGTTCGCCACGCCCGCCATCCCCGTCAGCCGCTGTCTGTACAGGTCGACGACCTTCGTCACCGTCGATCCGCGCCCATTGGTATCGGTTTGAAGAAACTCGCGCCACATCGGCGCCAGAAAAACCAGGTGATTCGAGAATCCCAGGTATTCCTGAGTGATCTGCAGTTCGGGCATCAGTTGAGTCTTCGGCATCGCGCCGAAGAGCGGATGGAAAGGCTCACGCGGCTGAAAGTCTATCGGGCCGTTCTTGACCTGCAGCAGCACGTTCGGCGCGAACTTGCCGTCGAACGGACCCAGATTTTCGGATGCCGCGCCCGCTCGATCGTATCCCGGCTTCGCATCGTAGACGAACGCGCGCCACATAACTATTCCGTCGTGCGGGGCGAGCGCCGCGGCCAGCATGTTCGCTCCGTCGGCGTGCGTCCGGTTGTAGGTCCGTGGTCCGGGCTGCCCCTCGCTGTTGGCCTTGACCACGAAGCCGCCGAAATCAGGGATTATCCGGTAAATCTCGTCCGCCTTCAGCTTCCACCACTTTGAGACCTCAGGATCGAGCGGATCGGCCGTCTTCAGGCCGCCGATCTCGATCGGCGCGGAGAAGCGCGCTGAGAGATAGACTCGAATCCCGTACGGGCGGAAGACCCCTGCGATGGCCGCGGCCTTGCGCAGGTATTCCGTCGTCAGAGACTTCGAATTCGCATTGACGTTATTGAGGACCGATCCGTTGATCCCGATCGACGCGTTTGCTCTGGCGTAATCGCGGTACCGCTCATCGACGCGGTCCGGAAGTTCTGCCCAGTTCCATAATGACTTGCCGGCGTAACCGCGCTCGACGCTGCCGTCCAGATTGTCCCAGTGGTTGAGCAGCCTCCGTTCGAGGCGCGGCTTTTCCGCGATCCTGAGATTCTCGAGCGGACTCAGCGTCTGCAGCAGGCGCAGGAAGCGGAATGCGCCGTGTACCAGGCCTTTCTCATCGTTCGATGCGATCACGGTGACGGAATGTCCGCGGATCTCGGCGGCGCGAATCAGGTATCCATCCGATCCGAGAGCCCGCAGGTCGCGACCCCATTTCAGACCCGCAATGACCGGCGAGCTCCCCGGCGTGCCGATGACGACGACCCCATCGCGATCGATCAGATCGGTTAGCGGAACCCTGCGTCCGAGCATGCCGGAACAGCCCTGCGTAACTTCGTCACGGATCGCACGCATCGCGGATGAATCTCCGGAGATGACGATCGCCGAGACATGCCGCCTGTAGGCTTCGATCGCCTCCGGCGGCAACCGATCGTAGCGCAGCCAGAGACGATATCCGTCTTCCGCTCTGACCGCCGGGCCGGAAAGCAGTTGAATTATCAGGCTCAGGAATGCAATGAGTATGGTTGGATGAACCGGCTTCATCTTGCTCCCTCGATGATTGAGATTTCAGGAGATTGTCGCCGGTATTATGACACTATCCGGGAGCGCAGGCATCCTGCCTGCATGTCTTCTTGAAGGTGCGAGTGATAGAGACATGCAGGCAGGATGCCTGCGCTCCCGGCCTGCGTTTGTCAATTCATCTTTTCCTGTGTTATGACACCAGACACAACTGATCAATCTAAGGATTGCAATTGAGGAGCAGCATCATGAAAACTGGCAATGTCGGATTGCGTAGCAGGTTGATTCTTTTTGTTCTTCTGTCATTCGTTTCGACGACAGCTCTTGCTCAAAAGGTGGTCCGGCTCTATCCGGGGGCGGCTCCGGGATCGGAGTCGTGGACGCACAAGGAGAAGGAATATTTCTCGCAGATCTGGAACACGCAGGTCGTCACCAACGTCGTCGATCCGACGCTGACCGCCTGGTTGCCCGATCCGGCGAAGGCGACCGGGGCGGCTGTCGTCATCTGTCCGGGTGGCGGATTCTTCGCGCTCTCGATCAACAGCGAGGGACATGACGTCGCCAAATGGCTCAACGGCATCGGCGTCGCCGCGTTCGTCCTTAAGTATCGCCTTGTTCAAACCGGCGAGGACGGAGTCCGCGAGGCCATGGCCAATATCGGCAACCGCGACAAAATGGAAGCAGCCACTGCCAGGGTAATTCCAATGGCAATCGCGGACGGCATGGCATCTGTCCGATATGTCCGCCAGAACGCAAAAGAGTATGGAATCGATCCCAAACGGATAGGATTGATGGGCTTTTCAGCGGGCGGGACCGTGACTGCTTCCGTCGCATTCGGTTACGATCCAGAGAGCCGGCCCGATTTTATCGCTCCGATCTATGCCTACATGGGCGCAGTCAGGGAGGCGCCGGTTCCGCAGGATGCGCCTCCGCTTTTCGTTGTGGCCGCCAGCGATGATCAGTTGGGGCTCGCTCCGGACAGCATCAAAATTTACAGCCAATGGTTGACGGCGAAGAAACCGGCCGAAATTCATATGTACTCGAAGGGCGGCCACGGCTTCGGAATGCGCAAGCTCAATCTGCCCTCCGATTCCTGGATCGAACGTTTCGGCGAATGGCTCAAAATACAGGGGCTTTTGAATACAAAGTAGACGGTACGGTACCGGGAGCGATAGCGACCGGGTGATTTGAATAGCGACCGGATGATTTGAAGGGAGTTCAATGACCAAAAAAGTCAGTGAAGAGAGTTTGGCGAGGATAAACAATTTCGTCGAGAAGTACTGCGAGAAATCGGGGACCACGACGCATCCCGATCCGTCGATCACCGAAGCTGTGGTGCTGGGTCTGGCGCATCACAAGGATACGCTGGGCAAGCCGCTCTGCCCCTGCCGCTTCTATCCGGACAAGGAAGAAGAGGTCAAGCATCGCACCTGGATCTGCGCGTGCGATGACATGCAGATCTACAAGTATTGCCACTGCCTGCTCTTCGTCACCGAGGAGGGGCTGCCGATCACCGAATACCTGCCCGAGGACCACGAGGGCTTGAGGACTTACGGCCTGGTCAAGGATCCGACTCCGGACAAGGGGCGCCCGCTCCGCAACAAGGCCGAAGAGCGCGAGACCGAGCGCAAAGAGAGACCTTCCTGACCTTTGAAGCGTCTGGGAGCGCCTGGGAGCGCCGAGCCCCAGCTCGGCCCCAGTGATATTACAAATACAATCTATATTGTTACTACTCAGCCTGCAGAGGGGAAAAGGAAATTGGACAGGATTTACAGGATTTGACAGGATTTACAGGATTAAGTTTGAGGGCATTCAGGCCAGTACTCTTCGGCAAATGGACTTCGACTCATTTTCGAGCTCATTTTATCCTTAGATTTAATCCTGTAAATCCTGTAAATCCTGTCTAATTTCTTCTTTCCTCCAAGGGCTGAACAGTTACTTTATTTTGAAAGAACTGCCGAGCTGGGGCTCGGCGCTCCCAGGTCGGCGCTCCCAGGTCGGCGCTCCCGTGGAAATGCTTATGAATAAAATCGTACGATGGCTGGTTCTGACGGCGTTATCACTCTCACTGCTTTTCATCCGGTCAGGACAACCAACTCAGGCGCAGAGGGCGTCGTCGGATACTCGCCCGAATATCATCATTATCATGTCCGACGACATGGGCTTTTCAGACATCGGCTGTTACGGCGGAGAGATCGAAACGCCCAATCTGGATGCTCTGGCGTCGAACGGGCTGAGGTTCACCCAGTTCTACAACAACGCGCGCTGCTGTCCGACTCGCGCCAGCCTGCTGACGGGCCTCTACTCGCACCAGGCGGGCATCGGACACATGATGGCGGACCGCGGCCTGGACGGTTATCGCGGCGATCTGAACCGCAACAGCGTGACGATTGCCGAGGCGCTGCGGCCGGCCGGTTATTCGACATATGCAGTAGGCAAATGGCACGTCACGCCGGGGCAGAATGCCGAACAGTTGACGCGGACTCACAACTGGCCGCTGCAGCGCGGTTTCGATCGCTACTACGGGACGATTCATGGCGCAGGCAGCTATTGGGATCCGAGCGCTCTGGTGCGTGATAACAGGCTGATCACGGCGTTCAACGATCCGGAATACAAGCCCGAGCAGTTCTACTACACCGACGCCATCAGCGATCATGCCGGCAGGTTCATCTCCGAACACAAGCAACGCGGCGGCAACAAACCGTTTTTCATGTACATCGCCTATACCGCGGCGCACTGGCCGATGCATGCCCGCGAGAAAGATATCGCGAAATACAGGGGGAAGTACGATCAGGGATACGGCGCGATCCGCAAGGCGCGTTTCGAGAAGGCCGGGAAACTGGGGCTGATCGATCCGCGCTGGCAGATGTCGCCTCAGGCTGAGGATTGGGACAAGGTCGAGAACAAACAGTGGGAGGCGCGCGGCATGGAGGTTTATGCCGCAATGGTCGATGTCATGGACCAGGGCATCGGCCGGATCGTATCGGAACTCAAAAAGCAGGGGCAGTTCGACAACACGATCATCTTCTTTCTGCAGGACAATGGCGGATGCGCCGAGACTCAGGGGCGCGCGACAACACAGAGCAATCCGTACAAGACCCGCCCCGAGAAGCCCGGTTATCCGGCGATGACGAAGGACGATTTTCAGTTCGGCTCTGCGCCGAGACAGACGCGCGACGGCTATCCGGTGATCATGGGGACGGGCGCTCTGCCCGGCGCTGCCGATACCTACATCGCATACGGGCGCGGCTGGGCGAATGTCAGCAACACGCCGTTTCGCGAATACAAGCACTGGACGCACGAGGGCGGCATCTCGACTCCGCTCATCGTCCACTGGCCGAAAGGCATTCCGGGA
>CALBSU010000707.1 GCA_937967285.1 uncultured Acidobacteriota bacterium | reverse complement strand
TGACCGCTGCTGCTGATGGGAATGAATTCGGTCAATCCCTGGATGATGCCGAGGATGATTGCCTGGAGGATATTCATAAAAAGCTCAAAATATCTGCGGACCGGGGAATCAGCGCAGTTTCTTCAGCAGGTGCGCTTCGAGTCCGTCGACCGGAATCCGCTCCTGCTGCATTGAATCGCGATCGCGGACGGTGACTGTCCCGTCATCGAGCGATTGAAAATCGACGGTCACGCAGAATGGCGTCCCGATCTCGTCCTGCCGGCGATAGAGTTTTCCGATCCCGGCGGAATCGTCGTAAATGGCGCGCATCGACGGTTGCAGGTCGCGCTTGATCCGGCGGGCGAGCTCGACGATGCGCGGTTCGTTCTTCTTGAGAGGGAAGACCGCCACTTTGATCGGCGCAAGCCTGGGATGCAGCTTGAGCACGACGCGGGTATGTTCGTCGGTCAGCCTGGATACGGTCTGCCAGACCTTCTTGAGCATCTCGATCCGGTCGGCGCCCGGGAGGTCGCAGGAGTCCTCGACAGCAAGCAGCGTCCGGGGGAGCCCCGCCTCGGCCTCGCTCAGCGCTCCGTGAATCGTTCGCAACTGATCTGCATCCGGCACCGAGGGTTCGCCCTTGCGGGAAGCCTTTTCGGCCTCGGCGATCTTCTTGTCGATGCTCTTGAGCGCGGCTCCGATGGCTTCGCCGAGCGGAGCCAGTGCCTCGGCCGACGGCTCGCTGACCAGCTCTTCGTTGTAGGCCTCGCAGAGAAAAGCGAGCGTCGCGCGCGTCGCCCCGGCCGACGGCTCGATCACATACGGGATGTACCGGGCCCCCTTCTTCCCCGTCTCGGGATCGACGAACTGATCGTCGAAATAGTCGAGGGTCGTCGTGCTGTCGGGATTTCTCTGCAGCTTGAGCCGTTCGAGATCCGCTTCCGGAATGTCCTTGCTGTGCGCCGAGAGGTCGTAATCCTGCCGGTTGGCGATGCCCTCGAGCTCGCTGAAACCGAGCGAACCGGGGAAGAGATATTCGATATCGACCGTGGCCTTGGCGTAGTGCGCCAGTTCGTCAGCCGTCTGCTCGCGCTTCTGCAGCCGCTCCGGGGCGAGCCCGAGCGTGACGTACCAGTTGAAGCGCTGCTCGACCCATTCGGAGTGCAGTTCGACGTCGTTCTTCTCGCCCGGCTGCAGATATCGCGGCGGTTTGCAGAAGTATTCGATCTCCATCTGCTCGAATTCGCGAGTCCGGAAGGTGAAATTGCCCGGCGTGATCTCGTTGCGGAAGGCCTTGCCGATCTGGGCCACGCCGAACGGCAGCTTGCGGCGCGTCGTCTGCTGGACGTTCAGAAAGTTGACGAAGATGCCCTGGGCCGTCTCGGGTCTCAGGTAAGCGATGTTCTCGTCGCTCTCGACCGGACCGACCGTCGTCTTGAACATGAGGTTGAAATTTCGGGGCTCGGTCAGACTGGTCGAACCGCAATGCGGACATTTGCCGTCCCTCAGATGGTCGGCCCGGCTGCGGCGGCCGCACTCGCGACAGTCGACCAGCGGATCGGAGAAGGTCGCTTCGTGTCCGGAATACCTCCAGACCAGCCGGTTCATCAGGATCGCCGCGTCGAGCCCCTCCATGTCGTCGCGATCGTAGACCACCGAACGCCACCACGCCCGCATGACGTTGTTCTTCAATTCGACTCCGAGCGGGCCGTAATCCCACGTCGAGCCGATTCCGCCGTAAATCTCCGAATTGGCAAAGATGAAGCCGCGCCTTTTGCAAAGGCTGACGATCTTTTCCATGCTGGGTGCTGCCATTGACTGAACCTTTCGAATTCTTCCCGTGATATTTTTGTGCGGGCTTCTGAGGGCACAAAGTTGAAGCCGAGATATTACCAGACCATTATCCCGCGTGCAAAAGAGAGTAGAAAGTAGAAAGTATAAAGTATAAAGTAGGTAGTGAGACTGATGTCTGGACACATGCCAAATGGCCCGGAGGGCCAACCGAAAATAGCCCCGCGATTCATCGCGGGGATTCAGTGAGCGTTCTGTGCCAGTCCCGGAGGGACGGTTGAATATTTCCCTGAAGCCGTTTCAGTCTTCCCTCCGGGACTCGATTAAAAATTCGCTTTTTCCCGGCGATAAATCGCCCGGGCTATTATCAAACCGTCCCTGTCGGGACGAAAAAGTGTCCTGACATCAGGCGGTGAGAATAAATATTATGGATCTCCGTTATCATCTGGACTGGAATGATTATCACGAAGCCAGGGAATTCCTGCAGCGAGACAGGTATCCCATGGCGCCGGAGAAGATCATCGGCGGGCTCATTCTGACCGCCAGCGCATTATGGTTCTTTCTGGATTCGCTGAATCTGTACGCCATCATCGGGCTGGTCGCCGGGCTGGCAGTCTTCTTCGGGGCGCCGACGATCAGGCGCTGGGGCGCCCGGAGAAAATGGGAGCGTGAACCGTTTCACCGCTTCGAACACCTGGTGACTGTCACCGACGACGGCCTCGAATATCAGATGGGAGAGACCAGATCGAACCTAAACTGGCCCTTCTACCAGCGCATGATCGAGAGCTCTTCGGCGTTTCTACTGGTCTACGGCAACGACTCGTTCAGCCTGCTGCCCAAACGGGCTTTCAGCGATCAGGCCTCGATCGACCGGTTCCGCGAACTGACCGTCAAAGGATTGAAGCGTGCCGGCATCGCCTGAGCCGGTTCAAAAGGCTGCCCGCTATTGAATCGGCTCCCGGAAACCTCCAGAATACCTTCTCCCGACCCGATCATTTCTTGTCCTGATTGAAAGGCTTGAACGACAGATAATTATGACGATTGATGAACAGTTATCATACTTGACCAAGGGGACGATCGATGTCATTCCCTACGAGGAGCTGAAAGCGAAGCTGGCCCATTGCGCCGGGACGGGCCGGAAGCTGAGAGTCAAGGCCGGATTCGATCCGACGGCGCCCGATCTTCATCTCGGACATACGGTGCTGATCCGCAAGATGCGCCATTTCCAGCAGCTTGGGCACGACG
This sequence comes from uncultured Acidobacteriota bacterium, assembly GCA_937967285.1. Taxonomy (GTDB): domain Bacteria; phylum Acidobacteriota; class Blastocatellia; order RBC074; family RBC074; genus JADJXM01. Next base: position 3,830 of record CALBSU010000707.1, on the reverse strand, counting down.
TGATCTTTCTGATCGGGTCCTTCACCGCCATGATCGGCGACCCGACGGGACGCAATTCGACCCGCCCGCCGCTGACGCGCGAACAGATCGAGGCCAACGCCGAGACCTACAAGACGCAGATCTTCAAGCTGCTCGATCCGGAAAAGACGATCATCGAGTTCAACGGAAGCTGGATGAACGCGTTCACCCCGGAGGACTTCATCCGGCTGACCGCCAAGGCCACCGTCGCCCAGATGCTCGAACGGGACGACTTCTCGAAACGATACTCGGGCGGCGTCCCGATCAGCGTTCACGAACTGCTCTACCCGCTGGTCCAGGGCTACGATTCGGTCGCGCTCAAATCGCACGTCGAGCTCGGCGGGACCGACCAGAAATTCAACCTGCTGATGGCACGCGAGATCCAGCGCGGATACGGCGTCGAACCGCAGGTCATCATGACGACCCCTCTGCTCGAGGGCCTCGACGGCGTCAACAAGATGTCGAAGAGCCTCGACAACTACATCGGCATCACCGAATCGCCGGACGACATCTACGGCAAGGCCATGTCGATCAGCGATGAGCTGATGTGGCGCTACTACGAACTGCTGACCGACCTGACCAGAGACGAGATCGGTCAGCTGAAAAATGACGTCGAGTCGGGTAAACGGCACCCGCGTGATGTAAAATCTGAACTGGCGAAGAAGATCGTGGCCGATTTTCATTCTCAGTCGGAAGCGGAACGGGCTGAATCTGAGTTCATCCGGCGCTTCCGCGAGCATCAGGCCCCGAGCGAGGTTGAAACGCGTCCGATCAGCGTGCCCGAAGGCAGGATCAAGCTGGTCGATCTGCTGGTCCGGACTGAACTCGCGCCGTCGAAGGCCGAGGCGCGACGGCTGATCTCGCAGGGCGGAGTCAAACTCAACGGCGAGAAGATCGCCGATGCCGCACTCGAGATAAATGCCGTCGACCGGATTCAGCTCCAGGTCGGAAAGCTGAAGTTTCTGAATATAGTCTTCGAATGAACCGATCAGACCGGCTTCGATCGATCCAGGAAAGGAGAGGACCTCAATGACCGATAAAAAACGAGAAATGCCGGGACATTACGTAGATACCGGCGACATGGAGAGCGAGATTTTCGAACCGGATGACGAGGTCAAGGAGGAGTTCGCCGAAGCCTCAAAGCTGGGCGATACAGGAAAACTGAAGATGCCTTCCGCGACCCTCACCGGCGGGGACGTCGATGCCGCCTGGGATGAGGCCGACTCGTCGGGCGAGGAAGCCGTCGGCGGATCGAGCCCGACTCCCGATCAGGACATCGTCGACGAACTCGGCGAAGCCGTCGGGTTGACCTACCGCGACGACGAACAGCTCGACACGGCCGAGAAGATCGCCGAACGCGACCGTCATCGCTGGGAACTCGAACCTCAGTCCTCCGAGGACTACCTGGAGAGATCTCGCAGAAAACCCTGAACCGGGGCTGCTTGACCGTTCCGGAGGCGGTTCATATAATCACGAATCCTTTTCGACCGCAGGGGATGTGGCGGAACCGGTAGACGCGCGGGTCTCAAAAACCCGTTTCCGAAAGGGAGTGTGGGTTCGATCCCCACCATCCCCATAAATCAGTAGAAAGTAAAAAGTAGAAAGTAGAAAGTTAATGTTCAGACCCCGTTGGCGGTACAAACCCGCGGAGCGGGCTGAGCATCAACAAGGGAGAAGAGGTAACGGATCGACGTAAGGATTCAGATATTTCCCGTCGATAAATCGCCCGGGCTATTTTCAAACCTTCCCTGTCGGGACGATAAAGCGTCCTGCCGTCAGCTTACAAATAAGTATTATGCAAATAAGGTTAAGTCGATGGGGCCGTCCAATCGCCGGCAGCCTATTCTCGTGCCAACTTTAGGACTGAAGCTCGCGTCGCTGCATCCAGGAAAAATCCTGAGACCTGGAGTTGCTCGAGGACAGGTTCAATTGCAATCAGGTGTCCTGTATGTTTGGCCTTCAGCAATATCCCAAGCGTTCCGGTAAAAGTAAGTCCCAGCAACCGCGCATGTCTTCTGGCCAGCGAGTCATCAAGGATAAGGAGTGAATTTTCGGTTTCAGCGGCAAGAGCAATGGCCTCACGCTCTCCCTGGCCCAGGTCGGGGGCGAGACTCAAAAGCGCCTGCGCCTGAGGCCTTTTTACAACGATCCAACTGATCGACGAGGCATCCGGCACGAAAACGCCACGCGCACGTCCGACGTTCAATTCGCTTAGTACGGCTTCAGGGATCGTGATTCCACCATAGAGTGAATTCAATACATCCAACAGCCCCACCTGGAAGAGGTACTGTATCGGTGAAGTATCGGCGATCACCTCAGGCATTCGCCAGATCCTCCCGCAACTCGTCCTCTGTTTGGCGGAAGGTCGCGACTCCGTAATCGCTCAACTTGACCAGAAAAACCGTACGGGGAATGCCTGCCAGCGCCGCTGCCGCCCCCGAAGAGAGGCGGCCCAGTTCGTATAACTTGACAGCCGCAGCCAGGCGCATGGCTTTTGCCGCCTCCTCAGGAGATAACTTTAGCGCGACAAGTGCCTCCTCAGGTATTGTGATGGTTACATCCTGCATTATTTACTCCTCAACGATAAATACCACCATCGACGATCGAACCTTATCACGATCGTACAACTGCTTCCAGTTCTTTATGGTTTAGGGCTGGTTCTTTGAGAGCAGGATCCCTGCCAGCCGTAATTTCACCAGTATTTCATTGAATTCGCAGTGCTTTCATTTGTTGGCGATTATTCTGACGGACTTCAGATTCGGATCGGCCTTGATCTCGGCCTCGGTGAAGAGGATCTTGCGCCACTTCTTTGCCGAAAAGAGCTCCGTCTGATCGTAGAAGAGCTTCGATGCCGGATCGCCCGACTGCGAGTAGGTCAGAAAGGCCATCGCGCGCGGCCCCTGAGACGTATACTCGAGCGCCATGATGAAGCTGGAGCCACGGTTGACCGGGTATCCCTCTTTAGTCAGAAACCGGCTGCCTCTGATCCGCTGCGGAACCTTGAAGGGTTCGAGCGTCGTGGTGTTCGGCGCGTAGTTGACGAAGTTGGCGATGCCGTCGTAGGCGCCTTCGCCTCCGTGGATCGGGATGTGACCGCCGTTCTTGTCGCTGTACTGAACCTTGCCGAGCGGCGTATCGACGGCGATGCCGTTCTCTTCGAGGATGCGCACGGCCCGGGCGAGCCTGACCAGCGCGTCATTGCCGGCGGCCAGCGTGTGCGGCGTGCCGACGGGATCGGCCGGATCGAAATCGACGGCGAAGAGCGAGCCCTTGCGCTGCAGATCCGACGGATCGTATTGACTGATGAATTCGCGCCAGAGGACCGGTCCGACGCTCTCGACCTCGTACCGTCCGTCCCACTGAGCAAGCACCCGGCAGGCCGCGCTGAGATCGACCTTCCGTCCGTCGAGATCGGCCGACGGAGAGGCCTGACACCTTTTGGCGATCTCGGGCCGAGCCAGTTCAGCCGAGAGGCTGCGATTGCTCAGGACGGCGGCTGCCATCTCATCGAGCGTGAACTTGCCGTCCCTGCCGGCCATCCCGTCGAGCAGCAGGACGTTCATGCGCGTACGGAGCGAGCGCGGCGAGCCCTCGAGCCCCTGCAGCGGAGAGAATCCCGTCAGGAGCTGCCGCGGGTTGGCCAGCCAGAAGCTGTCATTGGCATTGAAGACGAAGTCCTTCCGTTCGAGGTGGGGCATGCGGCTCCACGGGATGACGCCGGGGCGCGTCGACGGATCGCTGGCCCATTCGTAGAGCGAGTTGCTGCCGTCGAGCAGAATCAGTCCGCGGTCCCAGGCCGTCTTCGTCACCGG
>CALBSU010000706.1 GCA_937967285.1 uncultured Acidobacteriota bacterium | reverse complement strand
CCATCCAATGGACATTAACCCGGGTATTGATCTCCAAATAAACCTTTGCTCCCTTTGCGGCCTTTGCGGTTAATCCCCCTTTGCTCCCTTCGCGGCCTTTGCGATTTACACTCGTTTTGAGCGCATTTTGGCCGCGAACTCAGGCGGGAACGACCGAGCGCGGCCTTCTTTGTTTACAACTACATGATAGGTCTCGCCTTCAGCCAGCAGCGTCATATCCGCTTCGCGATAGACTTCATAAATAAATGAGACTGAGCGCGTTCGCAGAAACTTGAGCCGCGTCCGGATAAGAACGACGTCATCGTAGAGCGCCGGGCTGCGGTAGGTGACCTTGAGGTCTATGACCGGCAGAATGGCGTCGGACTGCTTCTCCATGTCGCGATAATTGAAGCCGTGATCGCGGCACAGTTCGACTCTGCCGACCTCGAACCAGACGAGGTAGTTGGCATGGTAGACGACGCCGGCCTGATCGGTCTCGGCATATCTGACGCGGACTCTCGCCTCGCTCCAGTCGTAATCATTTTCATTAGTCATAAGGTGCGCAGGTCACGGGATACGGGGTTCACAAGGAAGTATCCGGGTGCTAAAGTTTGATCAAGAAACGCCACGAGGTTGTTTACCTTGAAAGGCGGACGAAGTCAAAGCTGATCGATGAATATTGAACTGCTCATCAAGCTCAGCCCGTTGCTGGTAGCCACGGCGCATGGATACATAGCCGCCTGGCTGGCGGTGAAGATGCTCTTTCGTCCTCGATATCCGATCTATATCTTCGGTCGGCGCGTTCCGCTGACGCCGGGCATGCTGCCGAAGGAACGCGAGCATTTCATCGAGGCGCTCTCGACCGTCATCGCCGAGCGTCTGCTGGACGTCGAAACGATCTCGTCCGAGATCCTCAGTCTCGATCTTGAACCGGAGATCACGTCGATCGCTCACCGCGAGTACATGCATCATTCGCAGAGCGAGACGACGATCAGCGTGGTAACGGAACACTTGCGCGAGCGCCTCTATCACCTGCGGGACTCGGCGGAGGCCCGGTGGGAGATCGTCCGTTCGCTGCGAAGCATCCTCGAGACCGAAATCGGTCGCCGCTTCAGCCTCTTCCGACGCGTGGTGACTGAATATTTTCTCGATGACGAAGCGCTGGACAGAATAGTCGAGGATTCGATAAATCAGCTGGCCGACCGTGTGGTCGAGAACATCTACATCCGGACGACTGTCGCCCAGGCAATGGCGCAGGTGCCCGAGAAGATCATCTCAGAGGGTTCATCGAGCAGGGCGCAGGCGGTCAGTCAGTTCGTCTCGATCCTCAGCGAGCGGCTGAATATCAGATCGCTTCTCATCAAAAGGCTCAGCTCGCTCTCGAACGAAGCGATCGAGCAACTGATTATGGACACCGCGGGTCGCGAGATCAGGGCGATCGTCTGGTTCGGAGCGGGGATCGGGCTGGTGGTCGGGATCGTCCAGACGCTGATCAATTTCATCTGATTATCCCGGCAGCCGGTTTGACAACTCTCCTCCGGCTGATCAAGCTATGAATCATGAAAAGTTCGGAAAATAAGAGTGCGAATCGCAATCATCTGGAGGAACTGGTCGGCGAGCTGCGCGCCCTCGAGGAAGGGCTTCGTCAGGGCGGCGGCCCGGACAAGATCGAACGCCAGCACAGCCAGGGCAAGCTGACCGCGCGCGAGCGGATCGCGCGCCTGCTCGATCCGGAGAGCCTCTTTCTGGAAATCGGCCTGCTGATCGCGCACGACAGTTACGACGGGCAGGCGCCGTCGGCCGGAGTCGTCACCGGAATCGGAACCGTGGCCGGGCGCGAGGTGGTCGTGGTGGCGAATGACGCGACGGTCAAGGCCGGATCGTGGTGGCCCGAAACGATCACCAAGATGCTTCGCGCTCAGGAGATCGCCATGCG
>CALBSU010000705.1 GCA_937967285.1 uncultured Acidobacteriota bacterium | reverse complement strand
CGATACGGCCGCGGACGCTCCATGGCGCTGACCACCAACGACACCTGGCGCTGGCGCATGGAGATGGAGTCGAAGAACAACTATCACGAGAGCTTCTGGCGCCAGCTGCTGCGCCACATGGTCAGCACGACTCCCGATCAGTACGAGGTGGCCGCCGAACGAGATGTCAATGTCGGCGGCGAACCGGTCAGCATCCGCGCAGAGGTCAACGACAGCAAATTCGAGCCTGTGACCGATGCCCTGGTTACCGCAGTCGTGACGAAACCTTCCGGCGCGACCGTCGAGTTGCCGCTCAAGATCACTTATACCGGCGAAACGAGCAGCTATCGCAGCGAACTGCCGACCGACGAACTTGGTCTTTATAAAATAGATATGACCGCACGCCGCGGAGGCACTGTACTCGGAACCGCCACTTCGTCGGCGCTGGTCACCGACCGGACGCGAGAGTTCTTCGACGCCGTGCAGAACGTCGAGACTCTCAGGAGGATCGCCGCCGAAACGGGCGGTCAGTATTACCCGCTCAACCGTGCCGCGGAGATGATGGAAGAGATCACGATGCTCGAGGGGAAGAACTCCGAACGCATCAGCCGCGATCTCTGGGATATGCCGATCAACTTCCTGCTCATCGTCGGGCTGGCCGGAGCCGAGTGGTTCCTTCGCAAACGCAGGGGATTGTCCTGAACGAATGGCTTATATAATCCTAAATCTTTCTATTTTTTTTAACGCAGAGGCGCAGAGGGAGCAGAGATTTTTTTGAGCATTGTAATGTACTTTAAACGACTATTAGGTGAGACTCCGGATATAAATATCAATCTCTGCTCCCTCTGCGCCTCTGCGTTAAAAAAATCAGAAAACTTATGAGACACGGTACTATAACCCTGATAATGCTCGGATTGCTGGCAGTCACCGCCTGCGCGCAGGAGGTTCCGGTCGCGGCGCCGCAGGAGAGCCCGGCCCGGGAAGCCGTAAAAGCTTCTCAACCGGCGGCCAAACTGCCGCCGGACAGGCGCAAGTTCGCGGTCCTGATCACGGGCATCGGCGGAGAAGACGTCTACGTCGAAAAGTTCGGCGGATGGAAGGACAGGCTCCGGCAGGCTCTCGTCAACCGGCTCGGCTTCGCGGAGGATCAGGTCTATTCTCTGACCGAGAAGCCCGCAGAGGACGAGCAGCGTGCGACCGCCGAAGCCGTCCGCCAGACTTTCGCCAGCCTGCGCAAGGCGGCCGGCCCCGACAGTCAGATCTTCGTCTTCTTCATCGGCCACGGCAGCTTTGACGGCAAGATCGCCAAGTTCAATCTGGCCGGACCCGATCTGTCGGCCGCCGATTACGCCCAACTGCTTGACGGCATCAAAACGCGAACCATGGTCGTCGTCAACATGGCGAGCGCCAGCGGCGAGTTCGTCAAGCCGCTCTCGGGCAAGGGCCGCATCATCATCACGGCAACCAAGAGCGGAATGGAGCAGAACGCTCCGAAGTTCGCCGAGCATTTCATCGCCTCCCTGGCCAACCCTGAAGCCGACGCCGACAAGAACGGCCGCGTTTCGGCCCTCGAATCGTTCAATTACGCAGTCAAGCTGACCGGAGACTCTTTCAAACAGGCAGGCACGCTGGTCACCGAGCATGCCCTGATCGACGATAACGGCGACGGCGTCGGACATCCCGCCGCCGAAGCCGGAGACGGCGCTCTGGCCAAGACGACGTACCTCGATTCGATCCCGCAGCAGCAGGCCGGAGGCGATCTGGAATTGGCGAAACTCTTCGAGGACAGGATGCGTCTTGAAGGTGAGATCGAACAATTGAAACTGCGAAAAGCCGGGATGAAACCGGAAGAATACGAGGCGGCTCTCGAAAAGATGCTCCTCGATCTGGCCAGGCTGAGCCGGGATATCCGCACCAGGCAGAAGAAATAGCCGGCGGAAGCCGCAATGCGGTCTGCCGTATCGGCTTCAGCATTCAGAACACGAAACGGGATTATGAGTTTGAAATTCCCATCGACGATCACAAAATACAGAATCGCCTCGCTGCTGACGATCTTCAGCCTGACGGGCATGGCGTTCTTCCTCGCCTGCGCGATGGCCCAGGGGCAGACGATCGAGGACGCGGAAGCAGAGCTGCAGAGCGGCAAGTACTCGGCCGCGATCAGTTCCTTCACCCGCCTTCTGCAGGCCGATCCGAACGACGCGCGGGCCCAGCGCGGTCTGATGCAGGCTCACCTCGAGACAGGTCAGTACGAGGAGGTCATGAAGGAATCCCGGAGGTTCCTCGGCGTCAGCGAGGCTCAATCGCGGCTCTTTCTCGGCGAGGCTCTGGCCCGGACCGGAAAGACATCCGAAGCCGTCGCGGAATTCCTGAAGGCGCGCAACACGGAAGAGGTCGGAGACAAGCTGCGCGCCGACATGCGCCGCGCCGAACTGCTCAAATCGACCGGCCAGGAAGATCCCGCCGCCGAGATCTTCAGGACCTTTGTCACGCATTACGAAAACAGCAATTCCCTTTCGGCCGAGGAGTTGACGCTCGTTGCGCAGGCCCTGGTCCACCTCGAACGCTACCAGGAAGCCAACGAGATCCTGCTCGAGGCGATCTCTGAGGACGAAGAGTACATCGAAGCTCACCTCTTCGGTGGCGAACTCTACACCCTCAAGTACAACTTCGCCGATGCCGCCGAATTCTTCAATGACGCGCTGAAGATCAATCCGAACAGCGCGCGGGCGCACCTCGGCGTCGCGCTCAACAAGCGGATCGAAGGCGGAGACGCCATGAACGCGGCGCTCAAGACCGCGCTCAAGGTCAATCCCAATTACGTCGAGGCGATGAACTTCGCCGCGACGCTCGACCTCGAGGCGGAGAAGTATCAGGCGGCGGCCGACCAGCTCGAAGCAGCGCTCAGAATCAATCCCAACTCGATCGATACGCACGCGCTCAAAGCCGCGATGTTCTGGCTGCAGAACAACTCCGCGGAGTTCGACAGGGAGACCGCCGCGACGCTGGCCCTCAACCCGCGCTACGGGATGCTCTACGAGACGCTGGCGCACTTTGCCACGCAGACGCGTCGCTATGCCGAGGGCGTCGACTTCCTTCTCAAGGCTGTCAAACTCAACCCGCGGCTCTGGTCCTCGCATTACGCTCTCGGGACGGGCCTGCTCCGGCTCGGCAGGATGGAGGAGGGCCGTGAGGCGATCGAACTGGCATTCAAGGGCGATCCATTCAACCTCTGGGCCAAGAACACGCTCGACCTGCTCGATTCGATGAATGATTACAAGGTCGTTAAAACGGACGACTTCATCATTCGATCGGCGGCCAACGAAGCGGACATCCTGGCGCCGTACACGCTGGACCTGCTCAACGAAGTCGAGAGCAAGCTCTCCGCGCGGTACAAATTCAAGCCGCGCAAACCGATCTCGATCGAGATCTTCCCGAATCACGACGACTTTGCGGTCCGCGCGCTCGGGCTGCCAGGCCTCGGAGCTCTCGGCGTCTGCTTCGGGCAGGTCATCGCCCAGGATTCGCCCTCGGCCCGTCCCGGCGGAAATTTCAACTGGGGCAGCACGCTGTGGCACGAATACGCGCACGTCATCACGCTCCAGATCACCGATCACATGATCCCGCGCTGGTTCTCCGAGGGGCTGTCGGTCTTCGAGGAGCACAACGCCCGGCCCGGCTGGGGAGACGACTGGGGCCCCGACAACATCCAGGCCTTCGCCGAAGGCAAGTGGTTCACGATCGCCAATCTCGACAACGGATTCATCCGCCCCAAGCGGCCGAACGACATCGGCCTGGCATATTTCCAGGCATCTCAGGTCTGCCACTTCATCAATGACCGTTACGGCTTCGATGCCATCCTGCAGATGCTCAACGGATACAAGGACAGGAAAAAGACGCCCGAGATCCTGCTGCAGACGCTGAAACTTTCAGAAGCCGATTTCGACAAAGAGTTCAACAACTACATCCGAGAGAAGATCGGCAAATACATCTCGCGGCTCGAACCGGCATGGAAGAACAAGGAACTGGCTCAGCTCTCGAAGGAAGATACCGTGCAGCGCGCAGAGTCCTCTCCCGACGACTTCTTCCTGCAGCTCCGCGCGGGCCTGATCCATCAGGCCGAAGGTCGCGACGATCAGGCTGTCCCGAAACTGAAACGAGCGATCGATCTCTTCCCCTTCATGATCGGCCCCGGCAACCCGTATGAAGCGCTGGCCGCGATTTACGAAAAACGCGGCGACAAGGCCTCCGCCGCATCGACTCTCGAAGCATTCATCAAAATCGATGAAAACAATTACAAGGCCGTGAAGAGGCTGGCTGAGCTGAAACTGGAAGCCGGCGACAAAAACCGTGCGCGCGAGCTTTTACGATTGAGCTTCTTCATTAATCCTTTCGAGCATGCCGCGCACACCATGGCCGGCAACGCGCTGCTCGATCTGAATGACGCTCAGGGCGCCGTCGCGGAATTCCAGACCGCCCTGGCATCGCAGCCGCCGAACATGGCTGAAGCTCACTACAACATCGCCCGCGCCTGGCTGGCTGCCGGCAAGAACAGTGAAGCGCGCCGTTCGGTACTCAGAGCGCTTGAAATCGCTCCGGGATACGACCAGGCGCAGGACCTCTTATTGAAACTGACGGGAAATCAATGATCAGTAGAAAGTATAAAGTATAAAGTACAAAGTGAGATGGTACGGTCACTGGAGCGACCACGTTATTCGATCCGAGAAAGAGCTATGACCAGAAACAGAGCCATCGTCATCATCATCGTCATCTGCCTGCTGGCGGGGCTCGCCGCGGGTCAGCGCCGGCGCGGACGCAAACCGAATTACGACGGACCGATGGTCACGGACAAGGATGTTTTGAAGGCGGACCCGAACCTGTCGGGGCGCTTCACCTTCACCCGCGTCCGCTTCGACACCAGTCAGTTCGCGATGTACTACGGCTACAATAACTTCCTCGGAGACGGCGGCCCGCCATGGTCGCACGACTATCCGATGGCCGGCCGTCACCTGATGAAGATCATGGCAGAGCTCTCGAAGATCGACGCCAACATCGACATCAATGAACCGATCGTCTCCTTCGACGATCCGATGATCTTCAAATTCCCATTCGCCTACCTGTGCGAAGTGGGATTCATGCAGTTGTCTGACGCCGAGATCGCCGGCATGCGCGAATACCTGCTCCGCGGCGGATTCCTGCTGGTCGACGATTTCAGGGACCCGAGTCAGTTCTACAACCTGCAGCGTCAGGTCAAACGCGCGCTCCCGGAATACGAGATGAAGAAGCTCGACCTCTCCCATCCGATCTTCAACTGCTTCTTCTCGATTAAGACCCTCGACCTGAATCCCGTCTATGGCGGCAGGTACATGCCGGAGTTCTGGGGGCTCGAGGACCAGTCCGGCAGACTCATGATGGTTATCAATTATAATTACGATGTCAGCGATTACTGGCAATTTTCGGACAACCCGTTCCGTCCCATCGAGGAGACGAACGAGGCTTATAAATTCGGAGTCAACTACATCATCTA
>CALBSU010000704.1 GCA_937967285.1 uncultured Acidobacteriota bacterium | reverse complement strand
ACGTCGGTTTCCCGTCCTTGACGAGGCTGAACATGCCCATCACCGAGTTGCCGTTTGGGACCGACCAGACCTCCGTCATCTCGCCGCCCCATTTCTGACAGGTCCAGGTGCCGGCCAGCCAGCTCAGATCCTTCAGCGAGTCGTTCTTCTGTGCCGCCTGAGCGCCGTAAATTGTCGATAAAAGCACGAGGATCAGTGTCAGTCTCATTTGATCTCCTCTTAAACTATCCAGGATGGTATTCAGGTGATGTTCTTTTCTCTTCGTTTAAGCACGACAAGATGTCTCTGTAATCCTGGTTCAGAACGGATATCTTCCTTGAAGGACCAGGCATCGAGGGTCAACTGCCACATCATTCCGATCAACTCTTCGGGAGTATGCGCAGTTGGGCGGTTCTCATCCTCGGTTTCTCCCTTTTTCAGGGATTTGATTGAGATGATTTTTCTCCGGTCGCGCATCATATTCTTCATTTTACATCATCCTGACCATCGGAAATTGTAAAATTATGTCAAAAGTACGAGCGGGGGCTGAGTATCAGCTTAGGTGCAAGTGCTTGTTTATCAATGTAATAAGGTAGCTGAATTCGATCGGCTTGGAGCAGAAGTCGGTGGCTCCGGCGGCCCGGGCGCGTTCGCTCACATCCTCACCATCGTGGGCAGAGATGATGATCAGCGGGATATCTTCGCAGTTTTCCTGCCCCCGGATGGCTCGCGTGGCCTCGATGCCGTCTATTCCGGGAAGCGTGACATCCATTAATATCATGTCGGGTTGTATCCCGATGGCCTGCCTGATTGCCGATTCTCCGTCTCCTGCCTCGCAGACATTGAAATCGTGCAGTTTGAGCATCAGCCTGAGCGCTGATCTTATATCCTCAGAATCTTCAACAATCAGTATTGTGGATTTCCCGTCGGTCATATAGTCAAATAAACTGCTTTAGTTTATGCTGCGAATTATTACAGTACACATGTTTTCGCTGTGAAGGCAGTTTTAATGTATGATATCAGTTCGCAAATCGTTAATGTGTGTGTCTCGGGGTTTGAGCATGAAGCAGCTTTTTGTTAGCATACGCTCGTTGCTGAAGCATCCTGTTCGATGATCGACGACGGAAATAAGATCCAGTCGGGTTTTATTCGGATCGTCGTTAAGAAGGAAGAACGAGCAAATCCCCTGCCCGAAGAACTCCCCTTGCTGAATATAGCGCATTATGGCGGATGAAACATCCACAGTTTTGATGGCGTTGTGCGATTCTGACGGGAAGATGCTCGCCGTGCACCGGCCGGAGCACGGGAGTCTGACGCCGGACGGCGGCATCTGCGAACTCCTTGACGGTTTCGAGCTCACATACAGGGATTTTATCGGATCCGACCGCGCGCAGCAGCGGCTGGTCTGTAGAGCGGATGGAAACGAATATGCCGTCAGACTGCTGAGAATGGATGAAAGCGGGTCGGCCCGGGTGCTGGTCGAGATTGAACCGGCCGGCGATCGAAATGAGAAACTCTATCAGCGGGAAGCAGGCCGTCTGGTTTCACGCCTTCTGCACGATTTCAAGAATCAGATCGGCGGAATCAAGCTCTACATCGCATACCTCAAAAAGGTCACTTCGGGACAGCGCGAGGTCGGCGAGATCGTCCAGAAGATCGCCGACGGCGTAGATGCGCTGGTCGAACAGGCGGCTCTGGTCAGCGCTCTGACACGTCCGATCACGCTCAAAGTTGGTCTGCACGATCTGTCCCAGATCGCGCGTAAGGCTGTAGAAGGGCAGGCTGCGAGGGCGGAAGAACGAGGCCTGAAAATCGTTCTCAGCGACGGCGGCAAACCGATAAATCTGAATTGCGATCCGGAGCGGATGCAGGCGGCGATCTCGGGTTTGATCGCGAGGAGCGGCGCGGCGGCGCCGCCTGATTCAAAGATCGAAATAAATCTGAGCACGATGGACGGGAAGGCGGAGATCGAGGTTCGCGATGCCGGGGAGACCCCGGATGAAGGGCGTCTGGCGTCGATGTTCGATTTCGTCGGACAGGACAGGCTCAACGCGATCGGGCTCGGTCTGGCGCTTGCGCGCAGGATCGTGGAACTCCACGGAGGCTCCGTCTCGGCAAGGTCTTCGGACAACGGCGACGGGACGACCCTGAAAATCGAAATCCCGCTGGGGAGTCATGGCTCGGTTGAGAAGTCGAAATAACGTAACTGATCAGCCTGAATACTCTGGAAACTATAGCTTTAAAAATGTGGCGCCTTGGCGTCGAAATCCAAAGATATTTTGTTAACAGAGCACTGAAGAAGAGAAGTGAATTTTCGACAGGATTAACAGGATTTTTCAGGATTTACAGGATTGATTCAGGGGGATGAAGTGGCCTTTTTGCCCTGAAAATCCACCTAGCAGACTCGGGATTTTTATAAATCATGCTGAAAAATCCTGTCGAAACAAAACTCTTTCACAAGCCGAGTAGTTTAGAAACTGG
>CALBSU010000703.1:5000-23172 GCA_937967285.1 uncultured Acidobacteriota bacterium | reverse complement strand
GGAGGAAGACAGTGACCGAAGACGATGTCATGAATCTGATCAAGGAAGCGATTGCGTCGGTAGCTCCCGAGCATGCCAATCTCAATCTGGAGATGAACAGCACGCTCGGCGAACTGGGGATCAGTTCGATCACCGCGCTCGAGATCGCCGGATATATCGAAGAGAAGTTGAACATCCGTTTACCGGACGACGAGCTGGCGCCGCTCAACACGATCGGCGGGCTGGTCCAACTGATTCGCCGTCACGCATAGGCGGAGCTGGAGGGAAAGATGAGCGCTTCAATGTCTCAACGCGAAAGAATGTATCGAGCCTATCAGGATTTCTTCGACACCGGCGAAAAGAAACGCCGCTGGAATCCGTTCAACGACATACCGTGGGAGAACATCAAACAGGACCGCGTGACAGAGGACGACGCGGTCTGCCTTGAGACGTTCTGCGGCGTCGAGCTGTACGTTCCGGACTACACCGCGAACGGTCTGAACATGACGCGTGCGATCTTCGGCGCGGCATGGTTCGAGGCCTGCTGGGGGTACGAGGAATCGAAGCATTCGCTGGCTTACCGGACATACCTCATCGAATCGGGCCTGCGGACCGAGGAGCAGTACGCCGAATTCGAAAGCAAGATCTTCGGCAAGGTCTGGAAGCTGCCCTTCAACACCTGGCGGCAGATGACGATCTACGGCGCATTGCAGGAATCGGCGACCTATCTGATCTACCGGACGCAGCTCGACAGGGCCAAAGAGATCGGCAACAAGGTACTCGAGAAGATCTACTGGCTGATCAGCCGGGACGAGGCGGCGCACCGCGGTTTCTACCAGAAGGTCCTGCAGTACGAGCTGGAGGAGGATCGGCAGGGGACGCTCGAGGATCTGGCGCACGTCGTCTTCAATTTCGAGATGCCGGGAGTCGGTCTGATTCCGGAGTACGAGGACCGGTTGAAGGTCGACGGCGTCGGGATATCGCCGCAGTATTTTCTTCAGCATGCGGTCTTCCCGCTGCTGCGGGCGGTCGGCACCAGCCGCAGCGAGCTGATCAGCATCTACCGGAAAATGAAGGCGTCGGCCGAACCGGCGCTGGCCGCCTCCTAGAGCGGGCAATGCGACAATCGCCCGGCTTCGTTCGCGCGAACGGGGCCGGGTTTACTTCTTGAAATGTCGACCTCCCCGGCGCATGTCGCCAGACAAAAGATAACGATCGCAGCGGCCGACGGCAGGGAACTGTCCGGCCGCTGGTGGCAGGGGGCCGATGCCTCAGGGCGGAGCGTGGTCTTTCTTCCGGCGCTGGCTGCTCCGCAGGAATATCTCAACTTCTTCGCATCGTTTCTGGCCGGCGCGGGCTGGGGAGTTCTGACCTTCGATTACCGGAGCGTCGGTTCATCACGCGACGGAACGGCCGATCAGCGCGTGACTCTGGATGACTGGGTCGGGCTCGATCTGCCGGCGGCCGTCGCTGAGGCCCGGCGCCTGGCGGATCCGCGGTTTCTGGCCGTCATCGGCCACAGCATCGGAGGGCAGCTCTTCGGTCAGAGTCCGATTCGCAGCAGCGTCGATGCGGCTCTCTTTCTCTCGGTTCAGCGGGGCATTCCGCGATTCTACAGCGGCGCCGGTCGAATCCGGATCGAATACGCGTACTCCGTCTTTCCGCTGCTGATCGGCATGCTCGGCCGGTTGCCGGTTTCGAAGTACACGCTGCCGGACACCTGTTCCGGGCGCGCGATCAGACAGTGGATTCGCTGGGGTCGGAGCGGCGTCTACACCGATATCGAGGGCCGGAACGTCGAGCCGCGCTTCGCGGATTTCAAGGGGCCGCTGACCGCGGTCACGATCGAGGATGACGAATTGTATGCTCCGGCGGAATCCGTCGAGGCGCTGACCCGGCTCTTCACAGTGGCGCGGATCAGCCGCGAGACTTTGAAGCCGGAAGACTTCGGCGCCGAATCGATCGGCCATTTCGGGCTTTTTCACAGGCGCGCCCCGCGGGAGTTATGGGAGCGCATCGAGAGCTGGCTCCGCCGGATGCAGATGCCGGATGGGGGTTGATCATGCCTCAGACAGCGATTTTCACCGAACTCGAAGCCGCGCTGGCGAAGTATCCCGACAACACGGCGCTGCAGATGTTCACCGACGACGGCGCGCAGCGGTTCACGCATCGCGAGATCCACGATCTGGCCCGGAAGCTGAGGTCCTCGCTCGTCGAGCGCGGGATGGGGAAGGGAGACCGTGCGGTCTTCTGGGCGCGACTGGTGCCGCGATGGGTCGTTGCCTATCTCGCCGCGCTCAGGGGCGGAGCCGTCATCGTTCCGCTCGATGTCGAATACGGCAAAGCTGAACTCTCACCCGTCCTCGCCAGAACCGCTCCGCGATTCATCTTCACCGTCCGTGAGAAGCTCGGGATCGCGAAAGAGGCCGCGGCCGGACTGCCGCAGGCTCCGACGATCATCCTGCTCGATTCGATCGAACCGGGCGACGACGCCGTGCTGATCGACGATCTCTTCACGGAGCGCGAGAGCTATCCCGATCCGCCTCAGATCGACCCGGAGGATGTCGGGACGATCTTCTTCACCTCGGGAACGACCGGCAAGCCGAAAGGCGTAGTCATTCAGCATCGCGCCATGAACAACAGCGTCAGCGGACTGATGCAGTATCTCGAGGTCGATTCGACGGATTCGGCGCTGGCCGTCATCCCGTCGCATCATATCTTCGCGGCGCTGGCCAATGTTCTGGTTCCGCTGGCGAAAGGCGGAGCGATCACTTTCGTCAGGCAGATCAACAGCGCCGAGCTGATGTCCGCGATGAGTCGCGGCAGGGTGACGGTCTTTCCGGCCGTCCCGCAGGTCTTCTACCTGCTTCACAAAAAGATCTTCGATGAAGTGCGCGACCTGCCGCTCGCCGTGCGGCTCGTCTTCCGGCTGCTGCTCAACCTGACGCGCCTGATTCGCCGTACGACAGGGCTCAATCCGGGGCCGCGCCTGTTCGGCAAGGTTCATCGGATCTTCGGCGGTCATCTGCGGCTGCTGGTCAGCGCGGCGTCATATTTCGATCCGAAGGTGATCAGGGACTTCTACAGCCTCGGCTTCGACGTTCAACAGGGATACGCGCTGACCGAGACGTTCGGCGGAGGCACCTTCACGCCGGCCAACGACAACGTCATCGGATCTGTCGGCAGGGCGATTCCGGGAGTCGAGATCAGGATCCTCGACCCGGACGAATCCGGAGTCGGCGAGATTCTGATCTCGGGACCGTCCCTCATGCAGGGCTATCTCGACGATCCGGAAGCGACCGCCGCGGTCGTCAGGGACGGATGGTTCCACACCGGCGACCTCGGTTCGGTGGACAGGCACGGCAATGTCTTCATCCGCGGACGCCGCAAGGAGATGATCGTCCTCAGTTCCGGCAAGAACATCTATCCCGAGGAGATCGAGCAGCACTACCTGCAGATTCCCCACATCGCGGAGATGTGCGTTCTCGGAGTCTCGGAGCCGGGCGACTACGCGCGCTCCGAGCGGCTCCACGCGGTCATCGTCCCGAACTTCGATTATCTCAAGCAGCATCACATCGTCAATTCGAAGGAGATCATCCGCGAGGGAATCGAGGAGTATTCGGCCTACCTGCCGAAGTACAAGCGGATCCTGACCTACGAGATCCGGACCGAACCGCTGCCGCGCACCGCCAGCCGGAAGATCCAGCGCTTTCTGGTCAAGCCGCACTCAGCGAACGGAGACGGCCAGGCGCCGGAAAAGGCGGCCTACAGGAATCAGGAAGGCGATGACCTGCTGCTCGCGACCGACGCCTCGCGCCGCGCGCTCGAGATCATCAAACGCGAAACTGCGCTCGAGGCCGAGCTTCATCCGGACATGAATCTGGAACTCGATCTCGGGTTCGATTCGCTGCAGAGGATCGAACTGCTGGCGCAGATCGAAGCGGCTCTAGGCGTCAGGCTCGGTGACGAAGTCGCCAGTCAGGTCTTCACGCTGCGCGATCTGCTCGGAATCATCGAACGGCGGATCAGGGAAGGCGCGGCAAGCGGCGGAGCGGGGGCCCAGGCTGCGCGAGTCACCTGGCGCGAGATCATCGCCTCGGCTGAAACCGACGACATGGCGGCCAGGTACATCATCGAACCTTCGACGATTTCGCGGGTCGTCCATTTTCTGGCGCTCAAACTGATCTACCTGCTCGGAGTGATATTTTTCCGTCTCAGGGTCAGCGGGATCGAGAACCTGCCCGCGGATCGGCCGTTTCTGATCTGCCCGAACCATCAGAGCTATCTCGACGGGCCGCTCGTCTCGGCGTCGATTCCGTACCGCGTGATCCGCCATATGTTCACGCTCGGCTTCACGCCGTTCTTCAGCGGAGGGTTCAAGGATCTGGTCGCCCGCGTCTCGCGGATCGTGCCGGTCGATGCCGACACCAATCTCGGACGCGCCATGCGCATCTCCGCCATCGGACTCAAGGCGCAACAGAACCTGCTCATCTTTCCGGAAGGCGGACTGAGCTGCGACGGTCAGCTTCAGAAATTCAAGAAGGGCGTCGGAATCCTGGCCGGAGAGCTGGGCATTCCGATCGTCCCGGTAGCCGTCAAGGGATCGTTTCAGGCGTGGTCGAAGGTCGGCGACCGCGTCAGATTCGTTCCGGTATCGATCACCTTCGGACAACCGATTCACCCCGACCCGGAAATCCCCCGAATGGATGAACCTGAGAAAGAGTACGAGCGACTCGCATCGGCCATACGCGATGCGATCAGTCGAATGCTCGATCAACAGCCAGAATAGATAGAGAGAGTCGTCAACTGCGACTCCACGAACGGCAACATCAGGGAGGTAAGTATGCGGAAAGTCGGAAAACTGTTTTTGTACGCGGCGATTCTGCCGCTCTGCCTGCTGGCAATCGATGCGTTTGGCCAGACAGTCACCAGCGGCGCCGTCCGCGGCAAGGTCTATGAGGTCGGCACGACCGTTCCGATCGCGGGCGCTGTCGTATCGGTCACCAACCAGGATACGGGACTGGTCAGGACGGCCCTGACCGATCTCAACGGCGAATACTTCATCAAGATGCTCCCGGTCGGCATCTACAACGTCTCCGGATCGAAGCCCGGTTACGAGCAGGTCATAACTTCCTCGACCAACATCCCGGTCAGGATCCTCGACCCGAGCGTGGTCACTCCGCCGCCGATCCAGCTCCGGCTTTCCGGAGCGCCGGCTCCCGGCGCTCCGCCGACGCCGCCTGTTGCTGCTCCGCCGGCGACGACTCCGCCGGGAACCGTCCCCGGAGCGCCCGCAGCGACGGGTCAGCCGGCTCAGACGAGCGGCAGCTTCGAGTTCGAACAGCTCGTCAATACCGCAAACGCCAGCCGGTCACAGCACTTCGACGCACGTATGCTCAAGGCTCTGCCTTTCTCAGGCATCCGGACCTTCGATGATCTGGCATTACTTGCCGCCGGCGTCGCTCCGCCTCCGATGGCGATCGGGACGCTGGTCGGCCCGGGCATCGGCCCCGGAGTCGGAACATCCGGGCAGTTCGCGGTCAACGGCATTCGCAGCCGCGCGAACAACTTCACGATCGACGGTTCGGACAACAACGACGAGGACATCGGAGTCCGGCGCCAGGGCTTCACCTCGCTCATCCCGCAGTCGATCGAGAGCATGCAGGCCGTCCAGATCACCACGCTGCTGCCCGAGCCGCAGCTTGGTAGAAACATGGGCGCGCAGGTCAACGGCGTCTCGCGATCCGGCGGCAGAGGTTTTCATGGAACGCTGTATGGATTCCTGACCGATCGACGGCTCAATGCGCGGAACGCTTTCGACTATACCGGCGGGCCGGCGACCTACCCGCTGAGCAACTCCGCCGGCGGGCCCGTCAACATCGGACGCCTGACTACGGCCGGACAACTGGTCGATGTCAGGCGGCTTTCGCCTGTCAATCCGGTCGAGGGCGAAAGCCCGTTCACCCGCGGCCAGTACGGCCTGGTCCTGGGCGGGCCGCTCGTGCCGGGGAAGACCCATTTCTTCACCTCTTACGAACACCAGGACATCAACGCGCTCAGGGAGTCCCACTTCGCGGTGCCGACCATTGCGGCGCGAGGTCTGTTCGCTTCAGGCGAGGCCGGTCTGAGAGACAACCAGGGCAATAACGTCTATCCGACTTCGGTCACCGGCAATGCGTTCCTGAGCCTCTATCCTTTCCCGAACAATCCCGCCGGTCCGTACGGTCCGGCGACTTTCACGCAGGTCCTGCCGGCGGGCGCCGACGGCAACATCTTTTCGTTCAAGCTCGATCAGAACATCGATGCCTGGGGCGCCAGCCACATCCTGAGCGGGCGTTACAATTTCACCGACGACAAGACGGTTCTGCCGGTCACCGGAGAGGCGCTCTTCTCCTCGCAGCGCGCATTCGTTCGCACGCACAACCTGTCGATCCTCTTCGACAGTTCACTGACGGCCCGGGCTGCCAACCAGTTCCGGCTCTCCTACGGCCGTACGTCGCTCAGATTCGAGGAGGTGCGCAATCCGTATCTGCTGCCGGCGGGCGGATATCTCAACAATCCGCGTGAACGCGAATATCTGCTCAACGCCCCGTACGTCTACAATACTTCGTCTCCTTCCGGAACCTTGTTCCAGGCGGTTGACGGCTTTACATCGGAGAGCGTCACGGGACCGCTCGGCCAGATGGTCGTGACCGGATACAGTCCCGTCGGAGCCGACGTCTTCACCTTCCCGCAAAGCAGGACCAACAATACGTATCAGTTCGCCGACACGCTGATCTACGACAGATCGAATCACAGGATCACGGCGGGAGCAGACGTTCGCTGGTCGCATCTCTACAGCCGGCTCGACAGGAATTTCAGGCCGCTCGCGGTCTTCAACGGCGCGCAGGATATCGAGAATTACCAGGGCGTTTCGTCGATCAATCCCGGAGGCTTCTATTTCGGAAGGGATTATCTTGCGCTCGGCGCTCCGACCGGTTTCTTCCAGACCTTCGCGACCGGAGCGCCGGATTCGAGCATCGGACTGCGCTACTGGCAGAACAATATCTTCATCGCCGATCAGATCAGGGTCCGGCCGAACTTCACTCTCACTCTGGGGCTGAGATATGAACTGAACACGGTGCCGCGCGAGGTCAACCGGCGCATCGAATCGACGTTCAATTCTCCCGAAGTGCAGACTTACATCGCGATCGAGAGGCTGATCTCCGGCAACATCTTCAACCAGCCGGTCTCAGGGTTCGAGAACTTTCTGGCCGGACGGTTCAAGATGTACAAGACGGATGCCGACAATCTGGCGCCGCATATCGCCTTCGCCTGGGATCCGTTCAAAACCGGGAAGACGTCGATTCGCGGAGGATACAGCATCTATTACGACCAGATCCTCGGAGCGGTCATCAGCCAGTCGAGGAACGTCTTCCCGAATTTCATGACGATCAATTACGGCGGGTACAATCCGAACTGCGCCGTCAATCCGATCGCCTGCACCAGCGACCCGCAGAGCCTGTTTCATCGGATGGTCGCGCAGAATCCGTATGGAACCTTCGCCCGGGCGGGAACGCTCAATCAGTACAACGGAGCGTTCGGCGATCCCGTTCAGTCGATGCTCTACGCCTCTTTCGTGACCAATCTGACGACGGGCCCGGGATTCATCCTGCCGGATGCGCATCTCGAGACGCCGTATTCACAGCACTGGGGGCTGACCGTCGAACGTGAGATCGCGAGGGATTTCCTGGTCTCGGTCGGTTATGTCGGAACGAAGGGGACGCATCTTCTCAGGTTCGCCACTCCGAATCTCGGGCCCAACGCCATCGCCCTGATCGGCGGGATAAACACCGAGACGCCTTTTCCCGGAAGACCTGATCTGATCTTCCCGTCGTTCTTCGGGATCAACATCCCGCCGTCGGGCAGGACCAATGCCGTGTTCAGGCCCTTCCCGCTGCTCGGTTCGTTCGCGTCCATCGAATCCGACGCCAACTCGAACTATCACAGCCTTCAGGTTCAGGCCAACAAGCGGTTCTCGAAGGGAGTTCAGTTCACCACCGCCTACACCTGGTCGCACGCGATCGATGAAGTTTCGGATCTCTTCGACCTGGCCGGCGGAACTGCGCTTCCTCAGAACAGCTTCGACCGCAGAGCCGAACGCGGTGACGCCAATTTCGATATCCGGCACCGCTTCGCCTACAGCTTCATCTGGGAGCTGCCCGGCTTCAACAGCCGCAACCCTCTCGGCGGATGGCAACTGGCGAGCACCGGCTACTACCAGACGGCGCAGCCCTATTCGGTCCTCTTCTGCTGCGACATCAACCGCGACGGCAACGCGAGCGACAGGATCAGTTTTCTCGGCGCTTCGGGCGCCGATCCGGGATCCGCGCCTCGAAACACGTTCCGCGCGCACGACCAGTCCGTCATCAACGTGGCGGTCAATAAGTTCTTCCGTTTCGGCGAGGACAACACTCTCGAAATCCGGAGCGAGTTCTTCAATCTCTTTAACCGGTCCAATTTCGGGATCCCCGTCAATCGGCTCTTCTTCGGAAACCTGACGGCTGAACCGCTGACGCAGAAGAACTATCACGATACGCGAACCCCTGCGAGGATTATCCAGTTCGCTATCAGGTACAGCTTCTGAGGTAGCTGGTTTGGAGTGCGGCGCCCGCGGGCGCCGCTTTTTCATCCGGTCCGGTGTTATTCGGGAATATGGAGTGCGACGCCCGCGGGCGCCGCTTTTTCATGCGGTCCGGTGTTACTCGCGACTATGGAGTGCGGCGCCCGTGGGCGCCGCTTTTTCATCCGGTCCAGTATTATTCGCGACTATGGAGTGCGGCGCCCGCGGGCGCCGCTTTTTCATGCAGTCCGGTGTTACTCGCGACTATGGAGTGCGGCGCCCGCGGGCGCCGCTTTTCATGTGATCCGGTGTTATTCGGGAATAATGAAGACGCTCTTGACGAGAAATTCGCTCGAATCCTTTGCCCGAAAACCTACGCCGCCCAATAACAATGCGTCGTTCGAGTCATCCTGAAAGACCGCGAGGTTATCGAGATTCTGCGGTTTATCGCCGGAGATCTCCATTTTGATATTGAAGGTTTTGCCGGTGGCCTTGAATGTTACGTGGTAAGAGTCGCCGGGGTTGTCAAGTTTGTAGGGGACAGGCTGACTGCGCTTTACTGAAAGCATTCCATTACGGCACACCCAGAACTTGACGATCGCTTTCTGACCGGGAGGAGTGACGATTTCAAAGAGGTAGTAGTTGTCCGGGTCCGTGGCGCGGACAACCCATGATGCTCCCTTGTAGTTCGAGAATACGACATCGAATACAAGTTCGAAGTTGCGATAGATGTTGAATTTCCTGTTGGGTTCGGTCTTGAAAAGTGAGACTTTGTCTCCTTTGACCATTGCTCCGGCCTTCGCTCCGGAAGCCGCGAAAAGCCACGCGGGTTTTGGAAACCACGTTTCAGAGCCTGAGACATCAGGCCCCCAATTCACTTCCGTAGAATTTGGAATCGGAACCAGGTCCACGCGTTCGGTGTGTACGGGTTCGTTCAGCGAGAGCATGAGGTCCAGATTTCTGATCTCATAGCCGGTCTTGTTGACGCTGATCTTATGTCGCCCGGGAGGAAGACCGAACTTCAATTCTCCGTTGACTGGCACGACGCCCTGATCGACGTTGCCGGCGTAGACGCGCGCCCCTGGTTCCGAGACCAGACTCAGGGAGACCATGGCTTTTTCGAGATTCGCGGCAAACGGTTTTCTCTGTGCCGCGGTGATCGTTATCGTTTCTGAAAGAGGCACGTAATCGGGATGCTCGATCTGGAGCTGGTAGTCTCCCGGAGGCAGGCTCAGAAACAAACCGCCATTATCGTCGGTTATTTTGTAGTTCAATGGATCGGGTTTCTGACTGCCATTCCTGATTGGAGTCAGTGTAACCTGCGCGCCCTGGACGGCTGCTACCCAGAGGCTTCCCTTGTTGGCGGGAGCGGGGACTCGGATGTACTCTGTCCTGGTGATGATTCTGACGCGCTCCGTCTCAGGAACCGAACGCGTCGTTCTCTTGGGAGCGACAGGAGCGGCGCCCTTCTTTTCAGTCCGATCGCTGCGCTTCTGGCCCATGACCGTTACGGCCAGGCAGAGCATTGTCACCGCGATGAAGATTGTTCGACCGTTTTGGCGCATCTGAATCCAACTCTGAGCATCTGGTCCGCCGGTATCGTTCCCGGATAGTCGGCCCATCTGTAAGTCGCCGTACCCTTTTCCGGCGGATCGAGGAAATTGCCTCCCCTGTATACCCGCAGACTCCGGTCCGGGCTGTCGCCGTATCTGGCGGAGTAGAAATCCTCGACCCATTCGCTGACATTGCCCGCCATATCGTAAACGCCGAACGGGCTGACGTCCCGGACGTGGCTTCGCACCGGCGCCGGTCTCGGTTGAGACTTGTTGTCAATATTAGCATAACCGGCCTGCCACTGGTTTCCCCACGGGTAGAGCAGCTGCCGGCTGCCGCCGCGCGCCACGTATTCCCACTCCGCTTCTTTCGGCAACCGTTTGCCGGCCCACTTGGCGTATGCAGTGGCGTCGTCCCATGTGACGTGGGTGACGGGGAAGAGGGCCTCGGCCGGATCGTAGGATCCGCCGGTCTTCCAGTTTGAAGGGACCTTATGCCCGGTCGCATCGACGAATTTTTTGTAGTCCTGATTGGTCACTTCATTGATATCGATCAGAAAAGGCGCGATCGCAACTTCGTGTGCGGGGCCTTCGTCGGATCCTCCGTCATCACGTCCCATCGTGAACTTGCTGCCTTCGATCAGAACCATCCCGTCGGGAACGGAAATCGCAGCCGGCGGCCGCGGAGCTTCCTCTTTCGATCTCGACATCATGAAGATTACCGCGAGGGCGATCAGCACGACCGCTGAGGCTATCAGGATCGGCAGTCGACGGCTTTTACCCGTCGAAGGCTGGATGAGCGTCGGCGGAGTCTCGATCTTCCCCGGCGTTTCGCGGCGCGATGGTTCGAAGCTCGTGACGCGCGCGCCGCTGGTATCCCGATCGGTCCCGCCGGAGGTGTCCACTTTCTCTCCGGGCCTGAGCGGCCTCGTTTCTAGCGATCGTCGCGAGTGTTCGGGATCGGTATCGCGCGGCTGGCCCTGAACCGGCGTCCGGACTTCGCCCCGGACGTAGGGAGGCGCAGGATCGGGCGCGGATACAACCGGATGGCCCTCGGACTCTTCGAGCGCGCGTTTCAGTTCGTCGCTCAACTGCTGAGCGGTCGACGGCCTGTCCTCTGGCTTCTTGTTGAGCGCCCGCTCGACGACGCGAACCAGCGGCTCAGGAACGTGCGGCGCCGCTTCGCCGAGCGGCGGCGGCGTTTCGTTGAGCTGCATGTAGACCACCTGCAGCGAAGCGACGGCGTCGAACGGGACTTTGCCCGTCAGCATCTCGTAGAGGATGATCCCGATGCTGTAGATGTCCGAGCGCGAATCGATCTCTTTTCCCTGGCACTGTTCGGGCGACATGTACTGCGGAGTCCCGATGATCGTGCCGGCCTGAGTCAGGTAGAGGTCGGAGGTCTGAGCCTCCCTCAGTTTGGCGATGCCGAAGTCGAGCACCTTGACCGTTTCGCCGCGCTGGTCCTTTTCGATCAGGATGTTGTCGGGTTTGATGTCGCGATGGATGACTCCGCTGCGATGAGCCGCATCGACCGCCGCGCAGACCTGCCGGACAATGCCGACCGTCCTCGCGTAATCCATCGGCGCCTCGCTGCCCATCAGGCTGCGCAGCGAATGGCCGCTGATCAGGTCCATCACGAGATAGACGATGTTCTCAGGCGAGACGCCGAAATCGGTCACCCGGACGGCATTCGGATGCTGGATTCTTCCGGCCGCGCGGGCCTCCAGACGGAACCTGCGGATCGCCGTTTCGTTCGCAACGAACTCCGGTTTGAGCAGCTTGACCGCGAACTCCGAGTCGATGTGCACGTGCGTGGCGCGATAGACGTCGCCCATCCCGCCCTTGCCGATCAGGCTGTCCAGCCGGTATCGCCCGTCGATGACCTTTCCGATCATCGTTTCGACTTCAACCAGCGGCTTTCCGTCGTCGAGGCAGTAAGAGATGTCCTCGGTATAGGTTCTGCCGCATTGATTGCACTTCTTCACGGTCTGCATAATCGTTCAGGGTCAGGCCAGCGGTTGCGTACCGAGCGGTTTGGTGTTGAGCTGCGCCGTGCTTCGCGACGGTTCCCGACCGTGCCATTTTATCAGTTTCAAATCGAGCACGAAGATCGCGTAGAGCGACGGCACCAGCAGCTTGGTGACATAGTTCGCCACCAGCAGGCCTCCTATCTGAGCATAACACAACGCTTCCCAGAGCGGGCCGCCGCTTCGCGCCAGCGGGATCAGTCCGAAGATCGTCGCGCCGACCGTGATCATGACCGGCCGCAGGCGCGCGATTCCCGCATCGAGCAGGGCATCCCTCAATGGTTCGCCCTCCTCATGCTTCTCCTCGACGAAATCGAAGAGCACGATCACGTGCGAAACGATCACCCCGATCAGGCTGGCGATGCCCAGAAATGCCATGAAACCGAACGGCGTATCCATCAGCACCAGCGCGGCGATCGCTCCGACCACTCCGAACGGAATCGCCGAAAAGACCAGCAGCGGCTTGATCGCATGCTTGAACTGGATGACCAGCGCCAGAAAGATCGCAAGGATCGAGACGACCATAACCACAGCCAGTTCGCGGAAGCCCTTGAGTCTCTGTTCGCGCTCACCGCCCGTGGCCAGACGGTACCCGGGCGGCAGGTTCTGCTCGAACTTCGCCAGCCGTTCAGCCGCCTTCGCATAGACCTGAGACGGCAGCACGCCCGGAACCGGGTAGCAGGCCACGGTGATCGTTCTGAACTGATTCCGCCGCCGGATCTTCTCATTCCGCAACTGATAGTCGATCCCCGAAATCTGGCGCAGCGGAACCCGCGCCGGGCTCTGCAGTGCGTAAACATAGAGGTTCTGGATATCGGAGAGCCTGCCGCGCTCCTCGACCCTCAGCCGGACGACGATCGGAATCTGCTGATCGCCCTCGCGCAGGCTCGTCACCTCGAAGCCGCTCATCCCGACCGCCGAAGATGCCGCGACATCAAGATTCGAAACGCCCGCCAGATTGGCCTTGTCCGATTCGACCTCGAGATTGGCAACGAAGCTCTCTGCGCCCCAGTCGTCGCGGATCCGGTCCGCCTCCGGGATCGAACGGAAGATCTCCTTGACCTCCTCGGCCAGCGCCCGCAGCGTCGGTATGTCGAGACCCGAAATCCTCACCTCGACCGGCGCGTCGATGGCGCGACTGGTCTCGAGCTGTCGCACGTCGATGCGCGCTCCCGGCACCTCTGCCGAAAGCGCCTTCTGCAGCGGCGTCACCAGATCGCTCGTGTCATGCTTGTCCTTGGCGCGGATGATGATCTGAGCGTAGTTGAGCTGCCTGTGCTCCGGCGCCACCGAGAACCAGAAGCGCGGACCTCCGCCGCCGGCGAATGTCGTCAGCGATTCAAGCACCTCGCGCGGCTTGCCGTCCTTGCCCGGATGCTCGCGCCCGTACTCCTCGGTCACTTTGCGGATCACCGACTCCGCCCTCACCGCCACCTCGTTCGTCGCCGAAAGCGGCGAATCCTCGGGCAGCCAGACGTTGAGATAGGACAGATACGACAGATCTTTCGGGAAGAATTCCGACCGCAGCCGCGTGGCCATCAGCCCGCCGAGAACCAGAAATATCAGTGACGCTCCGACGACCAGCCAGCGGTGCTCGAGCGACCATTTCCCGACGCGATAGTAAAGCCCGGAGAATCCGCGATGACGCATCTCCTCGACCGTCGGCTCCGGCTTCTTGCCCGGCCGCAGCAGGTAGTACCCGAGAAACGGGATGAAGGTCATCGAGATGATGCGGGACGCGATCAGCGAGCAGGTGATGACCACCGGCAAACTGTAGATGAATGTGCCAGTGCTTCCGCTCACCAGCAGCAGAGGCAGATAGGCCACGATGTTCGTGATCGTCGCGTACATGATCGCCTGCGCCAGCTTGCTCGGCCCGAGCCACGCCGCCACGATCGGCGGCCGGCCCCCTGCCAGCTCGCGCTTGATCGCATCGCTCGCCACCACCGGATCGTCGACCAGCAGACCGAGCGCCAGAATCAGCGACGAGATCGAGACCTGCTGCAGATCGACTCCCAGCATGTGCATCATCCCGAACGTCATCGCCAGCGTCAGCGGGATCGACAATGCCACCAGCGTCGCCGAACGCCACTCCCTGAATCCCACGAACGCCACCAGCACCACCAGCACGATCGCTTCGAGCAGGCTCCGCGAAAAGAGCGCGATGTTCTCCTCGACCTGCAGCGGCTGATCGGAAGTCCGCGCCATGATCAGATCGTTCGGCAGCAGCGTATTCAAGGACCCCAGCGCCTTGTCGATCTCTTCTCCGAACTGTGCGATCTGCTGACCCGAACGCATCTGTACCGCCAGCGTGATCGCCCTCGATCGTTGCCACGCTCCGGTTCCGTCGCGCCAGATGTAGTTGTTCAGATACCGCGGCGGATTTTCGTACCCGCGCGTGATGTCCACGATATCGCGCAGGTAGACGGGGACACCCGTCGGCGTCGTCGTCACCAGCAGGTCCCCGATCTCCTTCTCGTTCCTGAACTCGCCCGACGGATCGATCCCCAGGTTCTTGCCCTCGACCTCGATCTGACCGCCCGGCAGCGTCACGTTGCGCGATCTGAGCAGTTGCCCGAGCAGCGAAGGCTGGATACCGTAACTCGCCAGGCGTTCCTGCGAGTATTCGATGAAGATCGTCTCCTCGAGCAGTCCCGACCGCGTCACCTTCGAGACCAGCGGGATCGTCTGCATCGTCCGCATGATCAGATCGGTGTAGTCGTCCAGTTCGCGATAGCTGTACTTGTCGCCGGCCACGGTCTGAAGCCGCTTGTAGGTCTCGCCTGCGTTCCGGATCACGACCGGTTCCCAGAGGTCGATCTGAAAACTGGTCGATTGCAGACGCTCCTCGATGAATTCGCGCGCCCGCGCCAGAATCGTCTTGTCGTCCAGCTTTGCGGGAAGATCGACGCCGATGAATTGGTTGCCGCTCAGCTTGAAGACCTGGTTCTGACCTGCATCCGCGAATTGCGTCCTCAGTTCGTCGATCGCCCAGCGTGCGCGCCGCTCGTTGAGCGAAGGCGGGACGACGACGACCAGCGACGCCCGCTCGCCCGATGATGCCTTCGACCTCGCCGCTCCGATCGCCGCTTCGATGTCCTTCGCTCGCGACCTGACGACAAGATCGCTCACCTTCGGGCTGGCGACCGTCAGCATCAGCGCCGCCGTATCGCCGAAGTCCTTGATGAATTCGATCGGACCCGCCCCGTCCGGCAGGTCGCGGATGCTGTCCAGCTTCAACCGGACATCGTCGAACTCCTTGCCGATGTCCTTGACCTGTTCGTCGACAGCCAGGTAGACGACCGAGACGTTGCTCCGCGAGATCGATTCGACCGTCTCGACACGCGGATTCTGCGCCATCTTCTCTTCGATCTTGCGCGTCACCTGCTGCTCGACCTCTTCGGCGCTCGCGCCGGGCCAGACGCAGACCGCCAGCGCCTTGCGGACCATGACCTCGGGGTCCTTGCGCTTCGGCATGGCGAAATAGGCGTAGATGCCCCAGATCAGCGTGACGATCATCAGCACCCACGCGATCTGCCGCTGTTCGGTGAAGAACTGCGCGGAGTTTTTGCGCGCATCGGTTACCAGGCGGGCCGTCAGCCCGCTCCGCGGCGTGATCTTCGGATCGTTTGGATTCGGCATGCTACGCCCTCAAGGTATGATGCGGACCTGATCGCCGTCGACCATCAGCGCCGAGCCGGAGACCACGACGCGCTCTCCCAGCGACAGTCCCGATGTTACGGCGATCATGTTTCCGAACGCTTCGCCGAGCTTGACCGGCCGCTGCCGGACGACATCTTTCCCGCCTTCCTTCCTGACGACATTGACGGCGTAATCGTCCTCGGACTTCTTCAGTCGGACGATCGCATTGATCGGAACCACCGTCAGCGAAGCGGCCAGTCGCGCCGACGGCAGCGCGATCGTCGCGATCATCCCCAGTCGCAACTGCTCGGGCGCGCTCGGAATCGTCACTTCGACCTCGAAGACGCGGCTCTTCGGATCCGCCGCCGGCGATACCTTCGAGACGTATCCCCTGAACTCGACCCCCGGCGCGGCTTCCGTCGTCAGCCCCAGCTTCATCCCGGGCGTGATGTTGCGGACCGTCGTATCGGGCACGCCGAAGACAGCCCTGACGGATCTTCTGTCGGCCAGGATGAATGCCGGCCTCCCCGGCGCCGCCAGCATGCCCGGTTCTATCAGCCGTTTGAGCACGAAACTGTCGATCGGGGCTCGCAGCACTGCATCGGACTGCGCCAGCCGCGCCTCGGCAACCAGCGACTGCGCTCCGCTGATCTTGGCCTCGATCACCCTCTTCTGAGCCTGCACCGCCTCAAGTTTTGCCTGTGCCATCTGCACCCGCGTCGAAGCCCCCTCGAACTCAGGCCTCGTCAGGCTCTTGCTCTCGATCAGCTTCGTCGCACGCTGGAGGTCCCGCTTCGCCTGGTCGAGCGCCGCCTCGGCCTCAGCCTGCTGCGCGGCATTGGCGCTCATCGTCGATTGCGCCTCGGCCAGTTGCGATTCCGCCTGGCGCACCTTTGCGGTGAACTCGTCGCCACGCAGCCGGGCAAGCACCGCACCCTTCGGCACGCGATCTCCCTCCTGGATGGACCGCGTCACCCCCTGCGCGCCTTTCACCTGCTGGATCGCCTCGACGTATCCGCCATACTTGAACGCCAGCTCGACCTGCATCGATGTCTGAATGGTCGCCGAATATTTCTCTTCCGTGCCGCCGTCCGCGCCGGGATAGTATTCGCGAACTTCCTGCACCTGAACCGGCGTCAGAGGCTTCTCGTAAGTCTCCCTGCTGCGGCACCCTCCCGCCAGCAGCGCCCCGGCGACCAAACAACAACAGATTGCTGATTGAATCTTCATCGTCATTCCTCTGGCCCGAAAATCAGAGCATTCCGATCGCTTTTTCGAAGTCGGCGCGCGCCGTCCAGTAAGCCAGCAGCGCCTGCTGATAACGGTTGCCGGCCTCGGCCAGCGCCGCCTGCTGCTGCAGCACCTCGCGGTAGAGCACCGCCTCCTGCTCGTACTTGCTGGTCGCCACCCGCAGCTTTTCACGCGCTGCCTCACGCGCCAGCTCGCTCACCCGCAGCAGAGCCCGGGATTCCTGCAGCTTGCGGAACCTGTCGCCGACCTCACGCAGCACCAGCGACTCGACCTCGCGCATTCCGTCCTCGGCCTGCTCGATCGTCTTCGCCTTCTCGCTCGCTTCATGCCGCCGCCGGCCCCAGTCGAAAGGCTCCCACTTCATCGACACGCCGACTCCCGCACCGTTGCGCGGAAGCACCGAAACGCCGAAGGCCGAGTAGTACCCGAATGTCAGACTGACGTCCGGGATCGCCTCGGCCTTCTTGATCCGATAATCGTATTCCGCCTGCTGGTGCTTCAGCCGCGCCTCTTTGATCTCGGGGCGCTCAGCCAGCGCCCGCGCCTGAGCCGCGCTCAGATCCGCTTCGTAGATTGTCGCAGTCGAGACGGGACTCGCATTGAATGCCGTCCGGATGTCCCTGCCCAGCAACTGGTTGAGCTGCTCCTTCGCGCTCTCCAGCGTGTTCCGCAGCTTGAGCGTCTCGTACTCCTCCTTCGCCAGCTGCGTCCTGACGTCGAGACTCTCCGTCGCCAGCGCTACCTGTTGCTCGACGTAAGTCGCCACGACGCGATCAAGTTCCCTGTAGAGTTTGAGCCCTTCCTCGGAGGCTTCGAGCGAGCTTTGCAGCTGCAGGATGGCATAGTAGCTGCGTTTGACTTGATTGACCGTTTCGCGCTGCTGGCGGCTGAGCTTCTGTTCTGCCAGATCGCGCGTCACCTCTCCGAGCCTGATCCCGAGCCCGATCCGCCGCAACTGCGTCAGCGGCTGCGTCGCCGTCGCCGCTATGAACGCGCTCGGCGTGCGGTCCGACCTGACCTCCGTATCGACCGCCGGCACCGGGCCGATCCCCGGAAACGATCCGAAAACCCCGCGATCGAACCGGAAATTGAGCGGATTCAGCCACTGGAGCTGA
>CALBSU010000702.1 GCA_937967285.1 uncultured Acidobacteriota bacterium | reverse complement strand
CAACCCCGGAGGAAAATTATGAAGGCGGAGAGACTTGTATTCGGAATCGCGATTTTTCTTGCGCTCGGTTCGGTGAACGGGTTTGCGCAGGGTGCGAGACTGGTGATCGGTCAGGTCTACGGAGCGGGCGGCAACAGCGGAGCGGTCTATCGACAGGATTTCGTCGAGATCTTCAACCGCGGATCGGCCGAGGCGGTCGTCGACGGATGGTCGTTGCAGTACGCCTCTGCGGCCGGAGCGACGTGGCAGAAGGTCGATCTGACGGGCCGGATAGCGCCGGGCGGAAGGTTCCTGATCAGGCTTTCGGGCGGCTCGAACGGCGCGGAACTGCCTGTTCCCGATGCGAGCGGTTCGATCAATCTCGGAGCGACGGCCGGCAAGGTGGCGCTGGTGATCGACCGGACCCCGCTGACGGGAGCCTGTCCGACCGGCGCCAGGATAGCCGATCTGGTCGGGTACGGGGGCGCGGCGGTCTGTTTCGAGGGGACGGCACCGGCGCCCGCCTCCTCGAGCTCGCGCGCGATCGTCAGGGGAGCCGACGGCTGCGCGGACTCCGATGACAATGCGGCCGATTTCACGGCGGCGGCGCCGAATCCCCGTAATTCCGCCTCTCCGGGGACGCCCTGCAGCGCGGAAGAGGGTGATCAGGAAGAGGGATGGCGATACCCGGCCGAATCTGAGTCGGGCGGGACGAAGCCGGGATCGGTCCTCATCTTTCCGGTCTACACTTCGAATCCGTCAGCGAATATCGCGGTCAACACCAGGATCAGTCTGACCAATACCGACCCGGCGAACCGCGTCACCGTGAGGCTGGTTCTCCTCGACGGGGCCAGCGGCGCGGCGGTGGACGGTCTGCTCTGCCTCGGTCCCGGGCAGACCTCGACGTTTTTCGCATCGGATCTGGATCCGGGCGTGACGGGATACATCACAGCGGCTGCCGTAGATCCTTCGAGCGGGTGCCCGGTGCGTGCCAATCAGCTGATCGGCAGCGCCTTCGTCAAGCTCGACGGTTCCCGCTCGGCCTCGCTTCCGGCCTTCGGCGTGGCCGCGCTTGCCGACTCGACATGCTCGGAAGGCCACTTCGAGATAGCTTTTGACGGCAAGTCGTACAATCGACTTCCCGGGGAGCTGGCGGCGCCGGCGGGCGAGCCCGAAGCAATCGAACCGGTGCTCATCCTGATCAGGCCGGAAGGGAGGATCGACGCCGTGACCGGAACCGTCTTTCAGGTCCCGAACGCGCACCTCGATTTCTCGATCCCGGTCGGACGAAGCCAGATGATCGCGCCTCTCTCGGCATTTCTGAAGCGGGGACCGGCGTGGATGCGACTCAGGTGCGCGGACGGAGGCGCCGTCATCGGAGCCGTCATCGGGGGATCGTCCGGCCGGAATCTTCACGTTCTCTCTCCCGCGCCGGACGCGAAATTGTTTCTTCCCGTTCAGGCGGGCGTCTGTTGAAGGCTGTACAAATCGGCTCCGCTCGGTTGTAATCGGCGGCATGGAAAAGAGCACTGAACCAAGACCGCTGGTGGCTGTGATCATGGGCAGCAAATCCGACTGGGAGACCATGCGACACGCCGCGGAGACACTCGAACTATTCGGCGTGCCGCACTTTTGCCGGATCGTTTCGGCCCACCGCACGCCGGCGCTGATGGCCGAGTTCGCGGCCGGCGCCGAAGAGCGCGGCCTGGAAGTCATCATCGCCGGCGCGGGCGGCAGCGCTCACCTGCCCGGCATGGTCGCAGCCCAGACCCTGCTGCCCGTCCTCGGCGTGCCGGTCGAAAGCAAGGCGCTCAAGGGACTCGATTCGCTGCTCTCGATCGTCCAGATGCCGGGCGGAATCCCCGTCGGCACTCTCGCCATCGGACGGGCCGGCGCGACCAACGCCGCGCTGCTCGCCGTGGCCATCCTCTCGAACTCCCGCCCCGACCTGCGCGAAAAACTCCGCGCCTTCCGCGAGGAGCAGACCTCGCGCGTGCTCGGCGACAGCCTGGGAGACTGATAGTTTATTTCAAGCCCTGACGCGAAGAGTTATTAAACGCCAAGCCGCCAAGATGGCCAAGGGGGGATTAAGGATAGGATTGTTCAAATCTCCCCAATATCGCCGATCAAACAATGGTTAAAAACAGGTGCTTCAGGCCCTGACAAATCCCTGGCCATCTTGGCGGCTTGGCGTTTAATAACTCCTCGCGTTAGAGGTGAACAGTTACTATTTCGAAATGAAAAACCGCCGGGCGCAGAGCAGGCCTGAGAGATGTGAGGGGGAACAGACTAAACCGGTTTCAAGTTGAGGTAACCGGTTTCCGGCCTGATACCATTCTCGGCGCTCGATGCGTCCCGGCGGTATGGGACGGGCGCAGATGTGAAGTACGCCCATCGATAAATCCGATCCGGCTCCGTACAGACAGAGCCCGACCTTGCTAATTTTCCCAGTGAAAATCTGACAGGTATGAGTCGTGACGAAAGCAACCGGATGCCGGCCGGTTGGATCGAGACTTTTTTCTGTGAAGTGACCGGAGATCCCGGTCCTAAAGACGGCGAAGAGTATAGCGCAAGATGCCTGACCGGGCAATAGCCGCGGAAGTTTTTCCGGTCCGCCTTGCTTTATGACGGCCACATGGGGAGCATGGCTTTTTCACAACCGACAGGGAGATCAGACTCGATTATGAATGGGACGATCAATCCGGGTTCGACAATCGGCGTACTGGGCAGCGGCCAGCTCGGACGAATGTTCGCGATCGCGGCCCGCAGGATGGGCTATCGCGTCCATACCTTCTCGCCGGACTCCGATACGCCGACCGGCCAGGTGGCGGATGTCGAGATCGAGGCGCCTTATGAAGATCTGGATGCCGTCCGCCGGTTCGCCCGCGGAGTCAGCGTCGTCACCTTCGAATTCGAAAATGTACCCGCAATAACGGCTGAAACGGCCGCCATGCATACCTTCGTCAGGCCCGCCGGCAGCGTCCTGCACACCACGCAGAACAGGCTCCGCGAAAAGACGTTCCTCTCTTCGAGCGGCTTTCCCGTGACGCCGTTTCTGCCCGTCGGATCGCTCGAGGAACTGGAACGCGGTATCGCTGAATTCGGTTGTCCGGCGATCCTCAAGACGGCCGGTTTCGGTTACGACGGCAAGGGGCAGTCGCGGATCAAGTCGCCTGACGAACTCCATGCGATCTGGGAACCGTATTCCGGCCAGGAGATGATCCTCGAGGCGTTCGTCGACTTCGAATGCGAGCTGTCGGTGGTCGGCGCGCGCGGGCTGGACGGTTCGTTCGCTCACTGGGGACCGATCGAGAATTCGCATCGCAACCATATCCTCGACGTCTCGGTTGCACCGGCCGCGCTTCCGCCCGAGGTCGGTCGCGAGGCGGTCGAGATCGCCCGCGCGGTGCTCGAAAAGCTCGATGTCGTCGGCGTGCTCTGCGTCGAGTTCTTCCTGACTCGCAACGGACATCTATTAATAAATGAACTGGCGCCCCGCCCGCACAATTCCGGGCACCTGACCTTCGATGCCTGCCTGACCAGCCAGTTCGAGCAGCAGTTGCGAGCCGTCTGCGGCCTGCCTCTCGGATCGACGGAACTGCTGCGGCCCGCGGCCATGGCCAACCTGCTCGGCGATCTGTGGGCCGGCGGAGAGCCGGACTGGGCCGCCGCCTGCGCTTTTCCCGAGGTCAAGCTGCACCTTTACGGCAAGCTGGCCGCCAAGCCCGGCCGCAAGATGGGCCATCTGACCGCCCTGGCCGAAACGCCGGCCGAGGCCGCCAGCATCGTCCGCTCCGCGCGGGAAGCTCTCGGAGCGCGGCGCCTGTAGGCGTCGCTTTGAATATAGCGGAGCCCGCGGGCTCCGCACTCCAAATTTGCAAAATCGCCGACCGCCCATTATCATCACAGTTTGTTTCCGCACTACATACATATCAGGGGGAAATAGATGGCTACCGATGTTTTGATGCCTCAGATGGGTGAGTCCATCGCTGAGGGGACGATTGTCAAATGGCTGAAGAAGGTCGGAGATACGGTCCAGCGCGACGAGCCGTTGCTCGAGATCTCGACCGATAAAGTAGATGCCGAGATTCCGTCTCCGGCGGCCGGCGTGCTGCTCGAGATCATGGCCAAAGAGGGCGAAACGATCTCGGTCAATGCGGTCATTGCGCGGCTGGGCGAATCGGGCGAGTCATCGCCGGCTCCTGAAGCGCCGAAAGCCGCTCCGGAACCCGCGGCTGCTCCCGCGCCGCCCGCTCCAGCGCCTGCTCCCGCGGCTGCTCCCGCGGCGCCGCCCGCAGCGCCGCCTGTTGCTCCTCCGGCTCCGCCAGCGACGGCGGCCGAAGATGCCAAGAAGGCTCGTTCTTCACCGCTGGTGCGGAACATCGCGCGCGAGCATGGGATCAACCTTGAACAGGTGCCCGGCACGGGTCTCGGCGGGCGGATCACCAAGGACGATATTCTGAAGTTCGTCGAGCATTCGAAGGGAGCTCCGACTGCCGCTCCGGCTGCTGCTCCGGCGCCGGCGCCGGTCGTTCCTCCTCCGCCTGCTCCGCCGATGCCCGTTGCGGCTGGCGGAGACCGGACGACGGTCGAGCCGATGAGCACCATGCGCAAGAAGATCGCCGAGAACATGCTGCTCAGTCGCCGGACGTCCGCGCACGTGACAACATTCTTCGAGGTCGACTTCACGAACATCGCCCGGCTGAGGGAGCGGATCAAGAAGAACTTCGAGGCTCAGAACGGCACCAAGCTGACCTTCCTGCCGTTCATCATCAAGGCGACGATCGACGCTCTGAAGGCGATTCCGATCGTCAACGCCTCGGCGGACGGCGAAAACATCACCTACAAGCAGGACTGCAACATCGGCATCGCGGTGGCGCTCGACTGGGGATTGATCGTGCCGGTCATCAAGAACGCCGACATGCTCAACATCACCGGACTGGCGCGGGCCTCGCAGGATCTGGCCTACCGTGCGCGCAACAAGCAGCTCAAGCCGGACGAGGTCTCCGGCGGAACCTTCTCGATCACCAATTTCGGGCTCTACGGCGGATACACGGCGACTCCGATCATCAACCAGCCGCAGCTGGCGATCCTCGGGATTGGCGGGATCCACAAGAAGCCGTGGGTGGTCGAGACCGCTGACGGCGACGCGATCGCGATCCGTCACATCGGAGTTCTGAGTTTGTCGTTCGATCACAGGATCATCGACGGCGCGGTCGGCGATCAGTTCCTGGCACACATCAAGAAGACGATCGAGACGACCGACTTTTCGGCGCTGGTCTGAGATGCGTGTCTGCGAGGCGCAATTTCTCGGCAATATCCCGTACGGCGAGGCTCACCGGCTGCAGGAGCGGCTGGTCGAGCTTCGCAAACGGGACGAGATACCTGACAGGCTGCTGCTGCTCGAACATCCGCACGTGATCACGCTCGGTCGAGCGGCGGAAACCGCAAATGTACTGGCCGACGCCCGGATCCGCGAGGAGCTGGGCGTCGAACTCTTTGAAACGGGGCGCGGCGGAGACGTGACCTATCACGGGCCGGGCCAGCTGGTCGGTTACCCGATCATCCATCTCGCGCCTGACAGGTGCGATGTCCGGCGCTATGTCAGGGATCTCGAAGAGGTGATGATCCGTGTGGCGGCAGAGTACGGCATCCGGGCCGGACGGATCGACGGGCTGACGGGAATCTGGGTGGGCGACGAGAAGCTCGGGGCGATCGGCGTTCGCATCTCTCGCTGGGTGACGATGCACGGCTTCGCTTTTAACGTCAACACGGACCTCGACTATTTTCAGCTGATCGTACCCTGTGGAATTCGCGATCACGGCGTGACCTCTCTCGAAAGGCTGCTCGGCCGCCGGATCGACCTGCTCGAAGTCGCAAACCGGATGCAAAATCAGTTCGGGCAGGTCTTCAATCGCGTCATGACCGCTCCGACGGATTGATAAACCCTCCAACGAAAGGCTGCGTCACAGATGGCAGAACCCAACGACAGAAACGAGCCGACACAGGCGGACAAGATTCTTCCCGAACTGGCCGAAGAGATCAGGGAGGACAAGAAGCGCCTGGCGCTGCACACGAAGATCCTGATCGGCCTCGGCGTCGGCGCCGTGCTGGGCATCGCGGCCAACACGATCGGTGCGGGCAATCAGGCGGTCAGCGACAAGGTGCTCTGGGTTGCGAAATATATCTCGGACCCGATCGGTCAGGTCTTTCTGCGGATGCTCTTCATGGTCGTCGTGCCGCTGGTCTTCGCATCGCTCTCGCTCGGCGTGGCTCAGCTCGGAGATCTCAAGAAGCTCGGACGGATCGGGCTGCGCGTGATGCTCTATTTCCTGCTCGTCTCGGCGATCGCCGTGACGATCGGACTGGGACTGGTCAACACGATCAGGCCCGGCGTCGGATTCTCGCCCGAAATCCAGGCCCAGCTGATGGACACTTTCGGCAAGGAGGCCGAGCAGAAGGGACAACTGGCCGATTCAGACCAGGGATTCGGCGTCAACACCTTCGTCAACATCGTGCCGCGCAATCCGATCGACGCGGCAGCCAAAACCGACATGCTGGCGGTGATCTTCTTCGCGCTGGTCTTCGGGATCGCACTGACACTCATTCCGCGCGAGAAGTCGGAGCCCGTTCAGAAGGTGCTCGACGGGCTCGGCGAGGTGATCATCAGGATCGTCGGGTTCGCCATGAACCTGGCGCCATATGCCGTCGCCGCCCTGATCTTCAGCACCACGGCACGCTTCGGCTGGGGAGTGCTCAAATCGCTGCTCTGGTACGCGATCTGCGTCCTTGCGGGACTGGTCATTCATCAGTTCGTCGTCTATTCCGTCCTGATCAAGGTCTTCGCACGGGTCAATCCGCTCGAGTTCTTCCGGCGCATCACGCCGGTCATGATCACCGCTTTTTCGACCAGTTCATCCAACGCGACGCTGCCGACTTCGATCAAGGCGGCGGAAGAGGACCTCGGAGTGCCGCCGCAGGTCGCAGGCTTTGTGCTGCCGCTCGGCGCTACCATGAACATGAACGGGACCGCGCTCTTCGAGGGCGTGACCTGCGTCTTCATCGCCCAGGTCTTCGGCATCCCGCTCGGCATCGGCGAACAGCTCGTCGTCGTGCTGCTCTCGGTCCTGATGGCCGTCGGCGCGGCGGGCGTGCCCGGCGGCTCGATCCCGCTGCTGATGATCGTGCTCAACACGATCGGCGTGCCTCCCGGTGGCATCGCCATCATCCTCGGAGTCGACCGGATTCTCGACATGAGCCGGACGGTTCCAAATGTCACCGGAGATCTGACCTGCGCCGCATACATCGCGCGCACAGAAGGTGCGGACCTGATGCCGCACAGATAGTTTCAAGGGAAAGAGTTTCCAGAAAGTTTCCAGTTGACAGTTTCCAGTTTCCAGTGCTTTGTGAAAGTATCCGGTCATAAACGAAATTGAGATGAATCTGGTAAAATTCAAAGCGAATCCTGTTAATCATAAATACTGGAAACTGGAAACTGGCAACTGGAAACTTTTTGGATTTATCAAACATGCGAAGTTTAAAAGACAAATTGCCGAAGCCTGAGTGGTTAAAGATCCGGCTCAACATGGGAGAGGACTTCCTGCAGGTGAGGCGGATGGTCAACGACCTGACGCTGCACACGGTCTGCGAGGAAGCGAAGTGCCCGAACATATACGAGTGCTGGTCGAACCGGACGGCGACATTCATGATCGCGGGCGACGTCTGCACCCGTCGTTGCGGGTTCTGCGCGGTCAGCAAGGGCGAGCCGAAGCCGCTCGATCCGGCCGAGCCGCGCAATGTCGCCGAGGCGGTCCGCAAGCTGAACCTGCGACACGCCGTCATTACCGGCGTCAACCGCGATGACAAGGGCGACGGAGGTGCGGCTCACTGGGCCGAGACGATCCGCGCGGTCAGGGATCTCAATCCCGAGTGCAAGGTCGAGGTGCTGATCC
Source organism: uncultured Acidobacteriota bacterium (assembly GCA_937967285.1). GTDB lineage: Bacteria > Acidobacteriota > Blastocatellia > RBC074 > RBC074 > JADJXM01. The sequence goes on along the minus strand of CALBSU010000702.1, from coordinate 2,032 downwards.
CGGATTTCGAGGGGAACGACGAGGCGCTCGACATCGTGCTCGACGCGCAGCCCGACGTGCTCAATCACAACACCGAGACGGTGCCGCGACTCTACAGCCGAGTCCGTCCTCACGCGAAATACCGCGAGTGGACGATGCGCCTGCTCGAACGCGCGGCAGCCCGGCGCGACGCTGAAAAGCGCGGCATGCTGACCAAGTCGGGAGTCATGGCCGGTCTCGGAGAGACCACCGACGAGATCATCGACACGATGCGTGACCTGCGTTCGGTCGATTGCGATATCCTGACGATCGGCCAGTATCTGCAGCCCGCCGAACGGAGACTGCCGGTCGAGAAGTTCTACACGCCGGACGAGTTCGCGGAATTCAGGCGCATCGGGCTCGAGATGGGATTCCGTTACGTTGAATCGGGACCGCTCGTCCGTTCGAGTTACCACGCGCACGAGCACAAACCGGAGAACGCTCACAGGCAGGCTGCGCAGTAGTCCTGAAATGTCATGTCCGATTTAGAGGCAAAACTACCAGAGAACCGGCCCGGCCGTTATTACGTCGACAAAACCTGTATCGATTGCGATGTCTGTCGGGACATCGCATCCGACAACTTCACGCGACAGACTGCCGGCGGCTATTCCTACGTTTATAAACAACCGCAGAACGAACGGGAGGAGGCGCTCTGTCGCGAGGCGAAGGCGTCCTGTCCCGTCGATGCCATCGGCGATGACGGCCGATGACACCAATTACGGAGGTGGAAGTTCATGACGCATGCTCTGCTGACGCTTGCACTCCTGCTGGCCCTTGTTCCGCCGGGAGCGCCTGACGGGAACTGGCCGCAGTTTCGCGGACCGAACTCGACCGGTGTGGTCGAGGACACGTCTCTGCCCGACACCTGGAGCGAGACGAAGAACGTCGTCTGGAAGTCGGATATTCCGGGTCTCGGCTGGTCGTCCCCGATCGTCTGGGGGGATCGCATCTTTCTGACATCGGTGGTCAGCGCGGGCGAGATCGAGGCGCCGAAGAAAGGCCTCTATTTCGGCGGCGAGCGCGGACTGCCGAAGGACGAGCACCGGTGGATGGTCTATTGCATCGACTGGAAGACCGGCAAGATCGTCTGGGAGCGCGAGGTCCACAGGGGAGCGCCGTCCACGACGCGACATCTCAAGAACACCTATGCTTCGGAGACCCCTGTGACCGACGGCGAGCGCGTTTACGCCCTCTTCGGCAATCTCGGGCTGTTCTGCTTCGATTTCAACGGCAAGCTGCTCTGGACGCAGAAGTACGAGACGCGCAAGACGCGCTTCGGCTGGGGCACGGCCGCCTCGCCCGTGCTTCACAGGGAAAAACTGATCGTGCTCAACGACAATGACGAGGAGTCGTTCATCCTCGCCTACGATAAAAAGTCCGGGAAGGAGCTGTGGCGGACCGACAGAGGGAAGGGAACCAACTGGGCGACTCCCTACATCTGGGAGTCCGGACGGCGGACGGAGATCGTCGTTCCGGCCACCAAAGCCGTCATCTCGTACGATCTGAACGGGAAGCCGCTCTGGGAGTTCAAGGGGATGTCATCGATCGCGATCCCGACTCCGTTCTCGAAGTTCGATCTGCTCTACATCGCGTCGGGTTATGTCGGCGATCAGCACCGGCCGGTTTATGCCGTCAAGCCGGGTGCGAGCGGCGACATCTCGCTCAAGCAGGGCGAGACCTCCAACGAATTCATCGCCTGGTACCACCCGCAGGCAGGCCCCTACAATCCGTCGCCGATCATCTACGGAGACCACTACTACACGCTGTATGACAGAGGATTCCTGACCTGCCACGATGCCAGGACGGGCCGCGAGATCTACGGCAAACAGCGGATCGACGCCGATGTCGCGGCGAATGCCTTCACGTCCTCTCCGTGGGCTTACAACGGGAAGCTCTTCGCTCTCAACGAGGACGGCGACACCTATGTCATTCAGGCCGGGCCCGAATACAAGCTGCTCGGCCGGAATTCGCTCGGAGAGATGTGCATGGCGACGCCTGCGATCGCACGCGGGAG
>CALBSU010000701.1 GCA_937967285.1 uncultured Acidobacteriota bacterium | reverse complement strand
AAGCCCGCGGAGCGGGCGACAGAGTTTAGCCCGGGGTGAAGCGAGGCCGCAGGCCGAGCGAAACCCCGGGTAAGCTGTATTTTTTTATTATTTCGTCGCGTGAGCGACGATTGATATCAGCCGTCGCTCACGCGACGGGAATTAATATACGAATGCTGTCCGTGCCGTGAACGACACGGCTAAATTCGGCAGCCGCTCTGCGGCTGAGCAGTTACTTTTACTTTCTACTTTCTACTTAATTTTCTATCCACTGAACAATACTTTCAGGCGGAGTGTAGCTTTCGAGCTTCTCGAAGAGATCCTCGATCCGGTTCGAGTCGAGCAGCAGGCTGCGGTATTTTGGCTGGATGAAGCCCTCGCCGGTGGCTCTGTTGAGCATATCGAGCAGCGGATCGAAATATCCGTCGATGTTGAGCAGGCCGATCGGTTTTCGATGGATGCCGAGCTGTGCCCAGGTCAGCGCTTCGAAGAGTTCATCGAAGGTTCCCAGCCCTCCCGGCAATGCGATGAAGGCATCGGAGAGCTGCGTCATGAGGGCTTTCCGTTCGTGCATGGTTTTGACGACTTTCAGCTCGACGCGATGTTCGAAGTCCGATTCGAGTGCGCGTTCCTTCGAGGCGAGGGCGCGGGGGATAATGCCGGTGACCGAGCCGCCCGCCTCGATGACAGCGCGAGCCGCAGCCCCCATCAGTCCGATGCCGCCTCCGCCGTAGACGAGTCCGATTCCCCGCTCGGCCATTTCGCGGCCGACGCTCATCGCCGTCTTCATGTACAGTCCGTTCGAGCCGGCGCTCGAACCGCAGAATATGCAGATTCTCGTTATTCCGTTCACTATGGATAATCCCTTCTCTCGCAGTGGTCGCATATGAATGCAAATGACGTTATAATTCAAATATTCCGTCATTGGTAATCATTTTTTCAATGGAGAGAGAGATGAGAAAAGCTGTCGCGACCTTGCTGCTGTTCATTTGCGGTGGAATCGTCTGGAGCGGTTCGACTGCGGCGCAGGATCCGAAACCTGCTCAGCAGGAAGAGAAGATATCGATCAGAACGGCGGAGGTCGTACTCGACGCGATCGTCAAGGACCGGAAGGGGAAACCGGTCAATGACCTGAATCTGAAAGAGGTCAGGGTTTTCGAGGACGGCGTCCAGCAGAAGATCGAGTCATTCCAGATGGTCAACCGCAGGGTCTTTGAGAAGGCCGCGGAGACAGGCAAGGCGGAAGGAACCAGGAACCAGATCGTCCTCGCGACGCCGTCGGACAGCGGTACGGGCGAGACGACATCGAGCGTCAGCGCGATCGCGCTGGTCTTCGACCGGATGTCGGGCGAGGGAAAGAAACGGGCCCGTGACGCCGCGATGAAGTACCTCGGTGACGAAAGCAGACCGGACGACTACATCGGCGTCTTCAACATCGACCTGTCGATGCGGATACTGCAGAACTATTCGACCGATCTCGACCTGATCAAGCAGGCGGTCGAGAGGGCCGCGACGACGGCAACATCTTCATTCGCCTCCGGCGCGGATGCCGCGAGGTCTCAGGGATTGATCTCTGAGCAGGCGAGGCTGAACGAGCAGCAGAGCATTCAGGCCGCCATGGGCGCCGGATCGGCCGGCAACAGCGGAGCGGCCGCATCCGCCGGAGCCGCGGCCGGCGCGGCATCGGTCGACGCCAAGTTCGCCGAGATGATGCAGAAGACGCTCGAAACCTTCGAGGTGCTCGAACGCGACCAGCAGGGATATGCGACCACCAACGGACTTCTCTCCGTCGTCAATTCGATGCAGGCCCTGCCGGGAAGAAAGGCCGTCATCTTCTTCTCCGAAGGACTGTCGCTGCCGCCGAACGTGCTGGCCCATTTCCGTTCGGTCATCAATCAGGCCAATCGCTCGAACGTCAGCGTCTACACTGTCGATTCGGCAGGGCTGCGGACGATCAGCACGCAGCAGCAGTCGCGTGACGAGATCAATGCCTACGCCCGGCGGCGGCTCGATCAGGGGCGCAACAGCACGCCCGATCTGAGCGGGCCGATGACGCAGAAACTGGAGCGCAACGAGGATCTGATCCGCCTCAACCCGCAGGCCGGGCTGGCGCAACTGGCAGATGAGACGGGCGGGACATTCATCGGAAATGCCAACGATCTGGGAGATAAACTGAGGGCGATCGACGAGGACATGCATTCCTATTACATGATCACCTACGTCCCCACCAACCAGGTCAATGACGGCAAGTTCCGCGAGATCACGCTGCAGGTCGACAGGCCGGGCGTCGATGTGCAGTCGCGCAAGGGGTATTACGCGATCAGCGCCGCAGGCAGTTCTCCGGTGCTCTTTTACGAATCGCCGGCTCTGGCGATCCTCGGGACCGCGACGCCGGCCACGGCTTTTCCGATGATGATCGGGAGCCTCAATTTTCCCGAAGCGCAGCGCCCGGGCAGGACGGCGATCGAGGTGCAGGCGCCGGCGGGCGCATTCACCTTCTTCGAGGACAAGGATAAGAAGTCATTCACCACCAACTTCAGCATCGTGGTCCTGATCAGGGATGAGACGAAACAGATCGTCAGCAAGCTGAGCCAGCAATACATCCTGACTGGGACATCGCAGCAGCTCGAGGGGACGAAGAAGGGCGCGGTGCTCTTTTATCGCGAGACCGATCTGCCGCCCGGCAAGTACGAGGTCGAGGCCGTGGCATACGACGCGCCGACCGAGAAAGCGAGCCGGCGCAAATGCGAGGTCGAGATTCCCGAGGCTGATACGGCGAGGCTCAGAGTGAGCAGCATCTCGATCATTCAGCGGGCTGAACCGGTCAAGGAGAAGTCCGACAGCCCGTTCCAGGTCGGCGATCTGATGATCTACCCCAACCTCGGCGAGCCGGTAAGCAAGGCGGCCGCGCAGAAGATCGGCTTCTACTTCAATGTCTACCCCGCATCCGGGCCGCCGCAGCCGCTGCGCGTGACGCTCCAGGTTCTGCAGCAGGACAAGGCTCTGGCCACGGTCAATCTCAAACCCGGCGAGCCCGACGAGAAGGGCCGGATCGCATTCGCCGGCGCACTGCCAGTCGAGAGCCTGGCTCCCGGCACTTACACTTTGAAGATCATCGCCAGCGACGCCAACCGCGCTGCCAGGCGACAGACCAGCTTTACACTAGCGCCGTGATAAAGATCATTACGATCGTCGCAGCAACGCTCATTCCCGCGCTGCTGATATTTCAGGCTGGACAGAGCACGCAGCCATCGCAGGAAGACAAAACCTGGAACCGGCGCGTCGCCGGCGCGGGTTCATACCAGACAGTGGTCGAGCTTTCGGGGCGCGTCGAGGTGGCAAGACAGCTCAACCGAACGAACGCCCTCGACCTGCAGGCGATCTGCACGGACCGGCTTGAAGCCGAGAAGCGCGCCAGGCGTTCGGCTGAAAGCTATCTCGAAGCGCTCGAGAAATCGGACGCCGTATCGCGCAGGCAAATGGATATCGCGCGCCTGCGCATCGAACTCGGCCAGCTCGCCGCTTATCGCAGCGAGATGGATGAAGCGATCGGCCATTTCTCAGCCGCCCGCGAATCGCTGATTCGCGTCATCCGCGACTATCCTCAATACACCGGCGACCTGCTCTATATCGACGAGATACTGGGAATCGCTCACCTTCGCAAGGGCGAGCTCGACAACTGCGTTCACCATCATAATCCTGAGACCTGCATATTCCCGATCAGACCCGCGGGCCGACACACCAACAAGGCCGGATCAAGCGAGGCGCTGAAATATCTTGAGAGGCATTTCCGGCGCAATCCGGAGAACCTCGAGGTCCGGTGGCTGCTCAATCTGGCCAATATGACGCTCGGGACCTATCCCGGCGGGCTCGACCCGAAAGCGCTGATACCCGGGCTGACCCGAGCGGGAGCGGACCGGTTGCCGGCCATGCCGGATGTCGCCGGTCGGCTCGGGCTGGATATCATCAGCGCCGCAGGCGGATCGATACTCGAAGACTTCGACAATGACGGCCTGCTCGACATCGTCATTTCGAGCGTGGACGCATGCGAATCGATCCGGTATTTCCGCAACAACGGCGACGGGTCATTCACCGACCGGACGACCGAGGCCGGCCTGAAATCCCAGCTCGGCGGAATCAATTGCGTTCAGACCGATTTCGACAACGACGGCTATGCCGACATCTTCGTCATGCGCGGCGGATGGGAATTTCCGATGCGCAACTCCCTGCTTCGCAACAATCGTGACGGCACATTCACCGATATGACGGAAGCGAGCGGGCTGCTCAGCGAAGATCACCGGACTCACTCTGCCGCCTGGGCGGATTTCGATCGCGACGGTCTGCTCGACGTCTTTATCGGTCACGAGCAGTCACCAAGCCTTCTCTTCAGAAATCTGGGTAAAGGCAAATTCGAGAACGTCACCGACAAGTCAGGCATTCGCGTCAACGCCTTCACGAAAGGCGTCGCCTGGGGAGATTACGACAACGATTCGCTGCCTGACCTCTACGTCTCGAATTACGGCGAACCGAATCAATTCTATCGAAATAACGGGGACGGCACGTTCACCGAGATGGCCGCAAAGCTGGGCATCGACAGACCGGTGATGAGCTTCCCGACCTGGTTCTTCGATTA
>CALBSU010000700.1 GCA_937967285.1 uncultured Acidobacteriota bacterium | reverse complement strand
CTTTCTACTTTCTACTTTCTACTTTCTACTTTCTACTTTCTACTTTCTACTGATTATCAGACTTTGCGGAGTAGGCGGCAGCGGATGGATTTCGCTTCCGGCGAAGCCGCAGTTACGGAACATCCTGTCATATTCAGCGAAGGTATAGGCATCGCCGGCAGCCGTGGTGGCGAGCATGACCATGGCGAAAGAGGCGGAGCCGGCGGGGGTGACACGGTCCTCGTTCGGGACGAATTCGAGCGTCAGCGCGCGGCCGCCGTCATTGAGCGCGGCGTGGAGTTTCCTGAGCAGCGATTCGCAGGTCGGAACGTCGAAGTGATGCAGGAAATTTGTCAGCAGAACCAGATCGTAACCTGAGCCGAAATTGACCTCGAAGGCGCTGCCCGGCAGGATATGATGCCTGTCTGAGACGCCGAATTTCGCGGCGTTCTCTTCGGCGACCTTGAGAACCGGGGCCCAGTCGACCGCGGTCACCTCGACATTCGGGTTCTTCTGCGCCAGCGTGATTCCGAACATGCCGTGACCGGCGGCGATATCGAGCACTCTGACCGGCCGATCCCCAGGAACCTCTACGATCTCTGCGATCATCTGAGCCGGCATCATGATCATCGGCACCATCGCCCGTGCGAATTCGACCCAGACCGGGTTTTCGTCCGAGACCGTTCCCTGATCTTCGAGGATCGTTCTGCCATCGCGGACGGTCTTTGTCAGGTCCGTGAAGGCGGTCGTCAGCTCGTGGCTGTGGAGGAATCTTGTCATCCCGCCCATGTACGCCGGAGATCTCTTGTCGAGGAACAGCGCGGCATCCGGCGCCAGTCCGTACTTCCCGTCATTCTTGGTCAGAAACCCGAGTATCGTCAGGTAGTCGCAGAGGATTCTGATTCCGCGTTCGCTGGCCTGACACCTGCCTGCCAGTTCAGCGATGGTCGTGTTGCCCTCGGCGACGGCGGTGAAGAGTTCCAGGTCGATAGCGGCGCGCATGGCGGCCGTTTGCTGGAACGCATTGATCGTCATAAAGAATCGTTCGGGACTGGGCATGGCGGATTGTTCGCTCATCGGTTCTCCTTCGGGCGGGCATTGCCGCTTGCATTGTCATACAACAGGATTTAACTTCTCTTTTTTCATAATGAACAAATGGCGGACATGATTCAATGCGAGACGCGTTAATTCTGGCGATTACCGGATGAATTTGCGCAGAACATATGCGGACCGGAAACCCGGAAGCGTTAACGTGCGTATTCACGTTGAACGATAAAATCACTGCAGGAGAAGATCACGTGAAAAAAGTCACCGGCATGCTGAGTGCCGTTTTACTGGTATCAATAACTTTGACTGGCATGGCGCAGAACTATCGCGGAGTGATTCGCGGGAGCATTCTCGACCCGACCGGGCAGCCGGTGGCCGGCGCGGAGGTCAGGCTGGTTCGTCAGGAGACGGGCGTTGTGCTTCAATCGACGACATCGGGGACCGGAGAGTTCGTCTTCGCGCTCCTGGCGCCGGGGAATTACCGGATCGAGGTCGAACAGAAGGCAACGGGCAATCGATACGTCCATACTGTTCAGTTGCTGGTCAACCAGGACGTGCGAGTCGATATCGGTTTCGAGAGCACAACGCATAACGAGACGATAGAGGTTGCCGAGTCGCTGACCCCGCTCAAGCGGGATTCCGCTTCTCTCGGCGCCGTGATCGACAACGCACAGGTGACGGGGTTGCCGCTGGACGGGCGCAATTTTCTGGAGCTGAGCCTGCTCGTGCCGGGCGCCGCGCCGGCGGCTCAGGGCTCCGCCGGTTCGGTTCGCGGAGATTTCGCCTTCAGCATCAACGGGACCCGGGAGGATGCCAACAATTTCCTGCTCGACGGCGTTTACAACGTCGATCCGAAGCTCAACACCTTCGGCGTCAAGCCTCCGGTTGACGGCGTCAGGGAGTTCGAGATTCTCTCGAGCGTTCACGACGCCTCATTCGGCCGCAGCGCAGGCGCTCAGGTCAACGTGGTTCTCAAGTCGGGCACGAACAGGTTTCACGGGACGGTCTACGAATTCTTCCGCAATCAGGCGCTCGACGCGCGCAACTACTTCGCCCCGGGCGATCAGCCCGATCCGAAGTACCAGCGCAACCAGTTCGGGTTTTCGCTGGGCGGTCCGGTCGTCAGGGACAGGACGTTCTTCTTCGGCGATTACGAGGGGCTGCGTCTGCGGGAGGGGATCACGCGGGTGACCAATGTGCCGACCGCGGAGGAGCGCGTCGGCAACTTCTCGAACAGCCTCTTCCGGCCGCCGAATGTTCCGGGAACCGATTTCCCGATCCCCGGCGGAGTGCTGCCGCCGCAGTTCCTCAATCCGATCGGACTCAAAATCGCCGCGCTCTATCCGCTGCCGAACAGGAACGTGCCGTTTCAGAACTATGTCTCATCGCCCGTGCAGCGCGATCGGAGCGACCTTTTCGATATCCGCGTCGATCATTCGTTCGCAGAGAGTTCGCAGTTCGCCGCCAGGTACAGCTTCACCGACCGCGATCTGTTCGAGCCGTTTTCGGGCGTGACGCTGGTTCTGGTGCCGGGATACGGTAATGCCGTTGCCCGGCGCGGTCAGAACGCGATGATCAGCGAGACGCACATCTTCTCTCCGAACTTCACCAACGATGTCCGCTTCGCTTTCAACCGCGTCGCCGGCGGAGTCCTGCACGAGAACTTCGGGACCAGCGTCAACCAGTCGGTCGGGCTTCCCGAACTGTCGTCGAACCCGCGCGATTTCGGACTCAGTTTCATCACCGTGACCGGTTACTCTTCGCTCGGGGACGAATACAACAACCCGCAGAGCAGCGTCACAAACACCTACCAGTTGCTCGACACGGCGACGTGGTATCAAGGAAATCATCTCTTCAAGTTCGGGTTCGATATCCGCGTTTCGCAGCAGAACGCGTTTCGCGACGTTCAGTCGAGGGGACTGCTGACCTTCTCATCGCTCGTTCCGATCACAGGCAATGCGCTGGCCGATCTGCTGATCGGGCTGCCGACCCTGACCGGCGGCGCCCGTCTCGACAATCACCAGCATCTGCGGTCTGAGAGCTACAACTTCTTCTTCAATGACGCATGGCGTGTGACGCGCAGCCTGACGCTCAACTACGGCTTGAGGTACGAATACAATTCGCCGCCGGTCGATGCCGAGAACCGGGCGAATATGTTCGATCTGGGGACGCAGTCACTGATACGGGTCGGGACCAATGGAGTTCCGCGCAGCGGTTACGAATCGGACCTCAACAATTTCGCTCCGCGGATCGGGCTGTCATGGTCGCTCGGTTCGAAGACGGTTCTGCGTTCGGGCTATGGCATCTATTACGACCAGAACCCGCTGGCGCCCGGAGAGGGCCTCTATTTCAACTCGCCCTATTTCGATCTGAACTTCTATTTTTCGCTGCCCAATCTTCCGCTCACGCTCTATGATCCGTTCCCGCGGAACTTCCCCGTGCCGTTGCCGGACACGGCTTTCGGTTTCGATCGGAACCTGAGGACGGCATACGTTCAGCACTGGAATTTCGGCTTGCAGCAGGAGTTGTGGAAGAACAGCATCGCTGAGGTCTCATACGTCGCATCGAAGGGGACGAAACTGCTCATCAGTCGCGACATCAACCAGCCGCGGCCGAGCCCGCAATCGCCCAATCTGCGTCCCAACCCGTTCTTCGACGAGATCAACTACCAGGAATCGAGCGGCAAATCGGTCTATCACAGCCTGCAGGCCAGATTTCAACAGCGCCTGACGGCGGGGCTTTCGGTTCTGGCCGCGTACACCTGGGGGAGGTCGATCGACAACGCCTCGGGGATCTTCGCCAGTGCCGGCGATCCCAACTTCCCGCAGGACAGCTTCAATCTCGCCGCCGAGCGCGGGCGCTCGAATTTCGACATCCGGCATCGGTTCTCGCTCAGCTACAGCTGGGATCTCCCGTTCGGCAAGGGCAGGCGATGGCTCTCCGATTCCGGTCTCGCGACCGCGATACTCGGGGGCTGGCAGACATTCGGCGTGATCACGCTCCAGACCGGTCGCCCGTTCACGGTCGCTCTGCTGCCCGAATTCGACAACAGCAACACGGGACGCTCGAACCTCGGTTTCGGAGCCAACGACCGGCCCAACCTGACAGGGAATCCGGTGCTCTCCGACCCGACGCCGGAACGATGGTTCAATACCGCTGCCTTTGCGATTCCAGCCTACGGCAGCTTCGGCAACTCCGGCAGGAACATCCTCGACGGGCCGTCATTTCAGAACGTGAACTTTTCGCTGACCAAGAACACGCCGCTGACCGAGGCGCTCAATCTGCAGCTGAGGGCTGAGTTCTTCAATCTCTTCAACCATCCGAACTTCGGTCTGCCGGACAACTTCGTCGGCTCGCCGTCCTTCGGCCGCATCTTCTCGGCCGAAAGTCCGCGCAGAATCCAGTTCGGAGTTAAGCTCTTGTTCTGAGAAACAGTTTCCATTTGTTACTGTTCAGCCTTAATGGGAAAGAGAAATTTCGACAGGATTAACAGGATTTTTCAGGATTTACAGGATTGATTCAGGGTTATGAAGTGGCCTTTTGCATCGGGATTCCCGCTCGCAGACTGAGGATTCTTCAACATCATC
>CALBSU010000699.1 GCA_937967285.1 uncultured Acidobacteriota bacterium | reverse complement strand
GTAGAAAGTAGAAAGTAGAAAGTAGAAAGTAGAAAGTAGAAAGTAGAAAGAAAAACGAATCGCGATCGCAATTATTAACCAAGCCCGGTCTATATGAAGTTTCAACCTTTCTACTTTCTACTTTCTACTTTTTACTGTTCATTTCTGGGACGCTCTCTGTCCGCAATCGGTCACAAAATCAGGAGCGATCGATCTGTTTTACGATCGGGATATTGATCTGGCTGACATCGAACGGTTCAGGGCTGGCGTTTTCGACCAGGTCGAGGACCATGGCGATCTCGTCGCAGCAGTTGAATTTATGGCAGTTGAGGCAGTCCATCCAGACCTTGCGGGGCATGGATTCGTGCGCGACGACGCGGAAGCCCAGCTTTTCGAAGAAGTCCCTGACGTAAGTGAAGGCGTAGACCTGCACCAGACCGTGTTCGCGCGCCTCTGCGATGTTGGCTTCGACCAGTGAGCGGCCGATGCCTCGCCGGCCGGCGCTCTCATCGACGGCCAGGGAGCGGACCTCGGCCATATCGCCCCAGGTGAAATGGAGCGCCGAACAGCCGAGCACTCGATCGCCGTCGACGGCGACGTGAAAATCGCGGATGTTCTCGTAGATGCTGAGCAGCGTGCGCGGAAGCATCTGCTGCTGGCCGGCGTAGAGATTGACCAGCCTGTGAATCTGAACCGCATCCGATGTTCGCGCTTTTCTTATTTCCATATCCGTTTGGAGTGCGGAGCCGCTTTGGGCTCCGCTTTTGTAGTCCCTGCCAAGTCGGCTACTAAAGCGACGCCGGGCCGCCGCACTCCACAAGCACCTCTTCCAGATCGGTCAGAAGAGCATTGATCTCCGCCTTTTTGATGATGTAAGGCGGAAGGAAGCGGAGGACCGTATCGTGAGTGCAGTTGATCAGGTATCCGCGTTCGAGCATTTTGGCGACGACGGGTTTGCCGGGGAAGGCGAGCTCGACGCCGACCATCAGCCCCATGCCGCGGACCTCGACGATCAGCCCGGGTTGCGTGCGCTGGAGCCGGCGCAGTTTCTTGCGGAAGAAGTTGCCGACATCGATCACGCGCTGCTGAAGGTTCTCGTCCTGGAGCATCTCCATGAACTCGACGCTCATGCGACAGGCCAGCGGACCGCCGCCGAAGGTCGATCCGTGATCGCCGGGCTGGAGGCCGTCAGCCGCCTTCTCTCCGACGATGAAGGCGCCGAGCGGGATGCCGAGACCGAGAGGTTTCGCCACGCACAGGACGTCCGGAACGACAGAGGTGTTCTCGTAGGCGAAGGTCCTGCCCGTCCGGCCGAGCCCGCACTGGACCTCATCGAGGATGAGCAGCGCGCCGGTCGCATCGCACGCCTCGCGGACGACCTTCAGGAAATAGTCGTTGATCGGGCGGACGCCGCCCTCACCCTGGATCGTCTCGATGATGACGGCCGCCGTCCGCTCGTTGATCGCTTCGCGCGCTGCCGCAAAATCGCCGTCGCAGTCGTTGGGATCGAGGAAACGCGCGCCGGGAACCAGCGGCTCGAAAGGCTTGCGGTACTTCTCCTGCGCGGTGATCGACAGCGCGCCGAAGGTCCTGCCATGAAATGAATTGATCAGCGAGACGAACTCGGTCTTGTTCTCGTGTCCCTGACGCCGCTGATACGCCCGCGCCAGCTTGAGCGCCCCCTCGACCGACTCCGTTCCGGTATTGCTGAAGAAGACGCGGCTCAGCCCCGAAGCCCTGACCAGCCGCTCGGCCAGTTGCCCCTGATACGGGTGATAGTAGAGATTCGATGTGTGAAGCAGGCTTCCCTGCTCGCGGAGAACCTTGCGGACGCGCGGATGGTCGTATCCGAGCACGCTGACTCCGATCCCGGAGATGAAGTCGAGATAGCTCTTCCCCTTGTCGTCGTAGAGCACAGAGCCCTTGCCGCGGACGAACATGACAGGGCTGCGCGCGTATGTCTGCAGCACGTATCTGCTCTCGAGCTCCTGCGCCCGTTCGAGCGTCATCTCTTCCGACTCGATTTCCTGTCCTACCGTTTCCTGCATAAGAAAATCTCCACCCGGCACCGGATCGCGACCCGTCACCGGCCCGTTGTAAACATAAACCAGACAATCGAAGATCTCGCCGCCTTCTCCCTCGACACGGCATCCGGTTCTGACGAAGAGGCTGCCCGAAGGATCGCCCGGATCGCAGCCCTCGTAGTCGTCGAGCGCCGCCAGAAAAGCCGGCTCGTCCGGAATCTCGAAGATGTCACCGACGACGGCTGACCGGCCTTCGGAATCGAGCTGAAGCCCCGGATACCAGCCGAGATCGTAGAGTTTGCCGCGGACGCTTCCCCGCCCGACGTGAACGGCCCGCTCCATCAGTCGGCGAACCGCCGGCGGAGCCGAGGCTCCACGGCGCAGCGTCCCGTAAACGAAGAGCCTTTCACTCATCCCCGCGAGATCCGCGTCCCGACGGGTTCGTCAGTCGTCAGCGCACGCAGCAGCGCCCCTTCCTCAGACGCGCCGATGATCCTGATATTCCTGACCCCGCCGTCGAGCGCTTCGAGACAGGCCCGCAGCTTCGGTCGCATGCCCCCGGCGGCCACTCCGGTCGTCATCAAATCGCCGATTCCCGCACGGTCGAGATCGCTGATCATCCTCTTCCCGGCATCCATCACGCCGCCGACATCGGTCACGAAGACCAGCGTTTCCGCCCCGCAGCCGACGGCGACCGCCGCCGCCATCTGATCGCCGTTGATGTTGTAAAATTCGTGGTCATCGCGCCCCGGCGCCAGGCAGGCGACAACCGGCAGGATGCCGGCATCAAGCAGCGCATCGATCAGGCGCGGATCGGATTGGACGATCTTGCCGACGAAACCCAGGTCCGTCCCGTCATCGGCGGTCAGCTTCGCGGCCAGAAAACTCGAGCCGTCGGCGCCCGTCATGCTCGCCGCCCTGATCCCAGCCGCTGCAAGTTCCACCACCAGGTCCTTGCCCACCTGCCCGGCCAGCACCATCTGAGCGGCATCGCGCGTCTGCCGGTCGGTTATCCGCAACCCGTCGTGAAATCTCGATTCGACCTGCAACCTCGCCAGCAGCGAAGCGATCTGCTTGCCGCCGCCATGCACCAGAACCAGATCGTGCCCGCCGGCCAGCAGCTTTGTGATCTGTTCGATCAGCGCCGGCCGCAGAGCCTCATCGCTGAGCACGCTTCCGCCGAGCTTGATCACCGTCCTGCTCACAGCATCCCCGCTTTCTCGTCGAATCCGAGCGCGATATTGGCATTCTGCAGCGCCTGACTCGACGCCCCCTTGAGCAGATTGTCGATCGTCGATACGATGATCGCCCGCCCGGCAGGTCCGTCCACGCTGCAGCCGATGTCGCAGTACGGCGAATTGGCCGTGAATTTGATCTCGGGCAATTGCGCCCCGTCGAAGATGCGGACGAACGGGGCGTCGCCGAACTCCTCGCGCCAGATCCCGTGAATATCGTCGCGCCCCGCTCCCTCGACCAGCCCGACATAGCTCGTCGTCAGGATGCCGCGATTGATCGGCAGCAGATGCGGCGTGAAGATCAGCTCTCTCGATGAGTTTCCGACGCCGAGCCCCTGCGCGATCTCCGGAGTGTGCCGGTGCCTGAAGAGGTTGTAACTTTTGAAGCTCTCGCTCACCTCGACGAAATGCGTGGCCGATGTCGGCTGCTTGCCCGCCCCCGTCACACCCGACTTCGAATCGCAGATGATCGGCAGATCCCTGTCGATCAAACCTCTTCTGATCAGCGGCTCGAGAGGAACCAGGATCGATGTCGGGTAGCACCCGGGATTGGCGATCAGCTTCGCCCCTCGCAAACTCTCGCGGTTGAACTCCGTCAGCCCGAAGACGGCGCTCTCGAGCAGGTCCGGCCGCGTGTGCTCGAAACCGTAATATTTCGGATAGAGCGCCGGATCCTTCAAACGATATGCGCCGCTCAGATCGACGATCACCGCGCCCGTCTCGATCAGTCCGGGAACGGATTCATGCGAAAATTCATTCGGCGTCGCCAGAAAGATCAGATCCGGCTCGAGCGATGCGATCACCTGATCGTCATACGGCAGACAGTCCAGGTTTATGCTGCCCGTCAGTTGCGGATGGATCTCCGCCACCGGCACTGAAACGGCATTCTGCGAGGCGAAAGCCCCGACCAGCTCCATCCCCGGATGACCGAGCACCAGACTGATCAGCTCCCTGCCCGAATATCCGGTCGCGCCGGCCACAATCGTTCTGACTCGACTGCCCATCTCTGCCCTGATTCCCCCCTCTGAACTGACTGCCGGCGTTATGTTTCTTCCGGCTCAATGACCGCATGAAAAAAATAAGCGCACAGTGTACACTAATGAACTAACGCAACAAAGAGTTTGATCCTTGTTGCGTTACAAAATTCGTTCGACCGGCCGCACCTCGAGAGGGCCGGACCGGTTGACTTTCCTGTTTGCTCAATTATAATTACGCACTTTGCCGGATGCGAGGATATTTATGAATATCTCACTGGTGCGGATGCCTTCGGACGGGCTCAAATTCGAGCACCGTTACGCGGAAGGCGAGCTCGAAACGGGCGATCACGAATTCGAGCTGGTTGAGCCGCCGGCAGTCACCGGCCGGATCGACCCGA
>CALBSU010000698.1 GCA_937967285.1 uncultured Acidobacteriota bacterium | reverse complement strand
CCCGGGGCTATTTTCTGACGCCCGCTCCGCGGGCTGAGCAGTTACTTACTTTCTACTTTCTATCCGATAGAGGTGAGTTCGCGTTCGCAGGAAGAATGACTTGCCGGAGATGGCCGGCGAGGCGAGGAAGCCTTCATCCAGTCTGTTCTCAGCCAGTTTCTCGAATGTTTTTCCGGGCCGGAAGACGGTCGTCAGACCGTCCTCGCTGAAGAGCCAGACCTTTCCGTCAGCGAATACAGGCGAGGCGGAATATTCCCCGCCGATCCTCTGCTGCCAGACCAGTTCCCCCGTCTTGGCATCGATGCAGGAGGCAATTCCCGTATCATTAATCATGTAGATATGATCGTCGATCAGGAGCAGGGAAGGCTTGTTCGGCACGCCGCGCTTGATCTTCCAGGCGACGTGACTGTCGGTGATCAGGCCGTTGCCTCCGGTTTTAACGGCGAAGAGCTGACCGGCGGCGAAGCCCGTCGGGTAAAAGATCATGCCGTGGCCGAAGACGGGGCGCGTGCTGGCCGAATGCTGGCCGCGTTCCTCGACCCGCCACAGCTCTTTGCCGGTCCGCGGATCGTAGGCGTAGGCGGCCTTCGAGCCGAGACTGATCATCTCGTGCCTGCCGTTGACTCGGATGATATGCGGCGTGGCGAATCCCTTGCGATAATCGCCGTCGGCCGCGGGTTTTCCGTCCGGTTGCAGATCCTGGAAGTCGATCGAGCGTTTCGTCTGCCAGACGGTTCTGCCGGTCTTCTTGTCGAGCGCCGTGACGAACTGATGGTCGCTGCCGTCGAAATGCATCAGCAGCAGGTCTTCAAAGATGATCGGCGAAGATCCCGCGCCGCGGAAATGGTTGCACTCGATGTCGCGACGCTGCCAGAGCACCTTGAAGTTTGCGGTGTCGATGCAGGCCGTTCCCGGCGAGCCGAAGGTGATGTAGACGCGGCCGTCCTCGATCACCGGCGTCGGAGACGCATATGAGTTGAACGGATGCGCGTACTGCGGCTCGGCCACCTCGAAGAGCGGCATATCGCGGATGATCCTGCCCGAATCCTTGTCGATGCACAGCGCGTAGAGCCTGCGTCCGTCAGGCGATGCGGTGGTCAGCCAGATCTGATTGCCGTAGATGACAGGTGACGACCACCCGCGATCGTGAATGGCTGTCTTCCAGACGATGTTCTCGCTCTCGCTCCAGGTGAGAGGCAGCCCCCGCGCTTCGGAATGTCCTGTTCCGGCCGGGCCGCGAAACTGCGGCCAGTTGTCGTCGGCCATCATTGCCAGCGTCAGAATGAGCGGCCATAAAACGGTTGCCAGAATTGTCATTGTTGTCTTCTCTGTATCAGATGATCTTGTTCAGCCTGAATTCAGCGATCTCCGAAGCGCTGAACCCGAGATCCGTCAGAATCCGTTCGGTGTGTTCGCCGAGCGTCGGCGCGCGATGGCGCAGTCCGGGAGGCGTCTCTGAGAGCCTGACAGGCGTATCGGCCAGCGGGACCTCGCGATTGCAGCCCGGGAACTCCCGGAAGTCGAAGAGCTTTCTGGCCGCAATCTGAGGGTCCTCGAAGACTTCGTCGAGGGAGTAGACCTTGCCGCACGGCACTCGTGAGGCTTCGAGCTGTCTCATGGCCTCCTCAGATGTCAGATTTGACGCCCAACTGTTCATCGCTTCCGTGATCAGGTGGTTGTTGTCGGCGCGCGACTGATCATCGCGACAGCGTTCGTCCTCGATCAGATGCTCAGCTCCGACGACCTTTGTCCACCTGCGAAACATCGAGTTGCCGATCACGTGGACCACGATCCAGCCGTCCTTTGTCCGGTAGACGTCAGACGGAGATGCGTGGTATCCGGTGTTGCCCTGCTGCTCGCGGCGAACTCCGGTGACGTGGCGTTCTGCCAGCAGCGTCTGCATGAACATGATGCCCGTCGAGAGCAGCGATGCGTCCACGATCTGACCGCGACCCGTCCGCTGACGTTCGAACAACGCGACCATAGTTCCGAAGGCGGCATGGAGCGCCGTCCCGAAGTCCTCGAAATTGACGGTCGCCTTGACGGGCGGGCCCGGGAATCCAGTCAGTGTCATGGCTCCGGACATCGCCTGAACGACCGGGTCGAAGCCGACACGATCGCGATATGGCCCCTCGTGCCCGAAGGTCGAGATCCGCGTCAGGATGATGTCCGGTTTGACCGACCGCAGCGACTCGTAATCGAGGCCCAGCCGTTCGAGCACGTCGATCGGGAGATTGGCGATGACCACATCGGCGCTCGAGATCAGCCTTCGCTTGATCTCGGCGCTTTCCGGACGAGCCGGATCGAGCGTCATTCCCTGCTTATTCCGGTTCAGGTTGAGGAACATCGGCCCCTCGCCTGTCTCGGCGATCGGGGCCACGCGCCGGTCCTCGCCGCCGTCAATCCGCTCGATCCGGATCACCTCGGCGCCGAAATCCGCCAGCAGCGTCCCACAGTACGGCCCGGCGATGAACCGTCCGAAATCAAGGACGCGAATCCCTTTTAATGGTTTCTCGTGCATTGTCATTTTGTAGAAAGTAGAAAGTAAAAGTAACTGCTCAGCCGCAGAGCGGCTGCCGAATTTA
>CALBSU010000697.1 GCA_937967285.1 uncultured Acidobacteriota bacterium | reverse complement strand
GGCCGAACGGCGAGCGAGTATCCCGCCCAGAGCATGATTGCGATCAGAGCGAAAACGCCCGATCTGAGCAGCCATCGGTATATCCGCCCGGCAATTGGTTCGTGAAACTGCGCCGCCTGCCAGGCGATTCCGGCGCCGAGAGCCGTCGCCAGCCCGGCAAAGGTCAGCATCCGCCATGCATAGACTCCGATCTCGATGAATGGTACGTGCGATCCGATCGGCGTGGAGGCACGGGTCATCATGAAGATCGACAGGAGCCCACCGCCGACCCACCACCAGGCTGCGCCGCGAAGATTCGCCGGGAGCCGGTTGCGAAGCACGAACAGAGCGATCGATACAGCCGCCAGCGCCAGAGCATGCAGCAGCCAGATCGTGTCCAGCCGCCAGAAGAAGCCTCCGACGGAATGATCGTAGACCTGCTGAGCGAAATGATAGACATAGCTCGCGTGATAGGGCCAGACCTTCTCGACGTCCTCGCTGTAGATCAGGTTTCGCTCGACAAACCCGGGCAGGAGGTAGGCGCCGGCCAGGAGCGCGCCGAGCAGCACCCCTCCGCCGATCATCGAGACGCGCATCAGCGAAGCCTTAATCCGCGGGATGATCCTGACGATCGCAACCGGGCCGAAGAGCAGCAGCAGTTGAAAGGCTGTCGGCGGATGCGTCCAGAGATAGGCGCCGAAGGCCGCGCCCAGCCCCGCAACATCCCGCATCATCTCCGCTCTCGATAAGTCATCACGAAAGAGAAACCGTCCGGCGAAGAGCAGAACAAGCGGCGCCCAGACGAATCCCATCTGCTCGGAGAGCGCTCCGCGCTGGTACTGGTTGATCAGATGATAGGGTCCGATCATGTAAATGATCATCGCGATCAGAGAAGCGTTCCTCCCGAGCCATTCCCGCGCGCAGGCGTATGCGGCCAGCCCCGAGCCCGTCATGACGAGCAGGTGAAACCCCATCAGGACAAGTCGCCAGTCTTGCAGCGCCGCATAAAGGATCGAAGTGAGAAAATAGATTGCGGGCGGGTAGAACGATGTCGTCGGCGCGCCGTATCCGAGGTGAGTCGCATCGTCCCAGCGAGGGTAGATCCGGCCTGAGACAAGCCCGCGATTGAATCCCTGCATCTGGTTGTGGTGCATGGCGGCGTCGTGTGTGATCGGCATCTCTCCGCCGCAGCAGCCGACCGCGCGGTCCTCTCCGATGTAGAAGAATGGGACGACAGCGACAAGTGTCACGAACAGACAAGTCAGGACTGGCGCTAACAAGCTCTGAGGGAATCTCATCGAGGCGGGATTTTGTCACAGACATTTTTTGTCGGCAATCCCCGCCGGGAGCGCAGGCATCCTGCCTGCAATGTTTTCAAAAAAAGGTGCTATCGATTGATACTTGCAGGCAGGATGCCTGCGCTCCCAGTCTTTTTGTCGCCGAAGCACCCGTTGTGATAAAGTACAAATCTTTAAAACAACCGCCCGCACAGAATCATAAAAACAAGTCTAATCAAAGGAAGATGAGATGGAATCCCTTAAGGAGAGCATGCTGCAACTGATCACGCAAACCTCCACGAATCTGCCGCCCGACGTTCGAGATGCAATGGCCAGGGCGATGGAACGCGAGGAGGGGGCGAGATCGTCACAGGCGCTGAGCGTGATCGGCACCAACATCGACATGGCATCGGATAACGAAGGGCCGATCTGCCAGGACACGGGCTGGCCGACATTCGAGATCAGGACGCCTGTCGGGACCAGTCAGATCGAGATGAAGAAGGTGATCCGTGAGGCGATCGCAGAGGCGACACGGCGCGGAAAACTTCGCCCCAACTCGGTCGATTCTATCACCGGAGAGAACAGCGGCGACAACCTCGGGCCCGGAACTCCGACCATGCACTTCGACCAGTGGGAGAATGACGACGAGATCGAGGTCAAGCTGCTGCTCAAGGGTGGAGGCTGCGAGAACAAGAACATCCAGTATTCCCTGCCGGCCGATCTGCCGCATCTTGGCAAAGCCGGCCGCGACCTTGACGGCGTGCGGAAATGCATCCTGCACGCGATCTGGCAGGCGCAGGGACAGGGATGCAGCGCCGGCGCTATCGGCGTCTGCATCGGCGGCGACCGGACGACCGGATACCAGCATGCCAAGGAACAGCTCTTCCGGACGCTCGACGACACCAACCCGGATCCCCGGCTGGCGAAACTCGAGGAGTACGTCATGGGAACCGCAAACACGCTCGGGATCGGCACCATGGGCTTCGGCGGCAATGTGACCCTGATCGGTTGCAAGGTCGGCGCGCTCAACCGGCTGCCGGCCAGTTTCTTCGTCTCGGTCGCATACGACTGCTGGGCGTTTCGCCGGCTCGGCGTGGTGCTCGACGCGAAGACCGGCGCGATCAAACGATGGCTCTACCGTGACAAGCCCGAGATGAAGATGGCCGCCGGCGGCGGATTCGTCAAAACGGGCAACGAGAAAGTGCTCCGCGCGCCGTTG
This sequence comes from uncultured Acidobacteriota bacterium, assembly GCA_937967285.1. Lineage (GTDB taxonomy): Bacteria > Acidobacteriota > Blastocatellia > RBC074 > RBC074 > JADJXM01. The sequence continues at coordinate 611 of CALBSU010000697.1, read as the reverse complement.
ACCGCAGAGCAGGTTCGGGAATTGAAGGTCGGCGACGTCGTTCTGATTTCGGGAGAGATGTTCACCGGCCGCGATGCCGTCCACGCTCACCTGATGAAGAACGATCCGCCCGTCGATATGCAGGGCTCGGTGCTCTACCATTGCGGCCCGGTCGTCCTCAAGAACGGCAACTACCAGATCAAAGCCGCCGGTCCGACTACCAGCATCCGCGAGGAACCTTACCAGGGCGACATCATCAGGCGATACGGCGTTCGCGCCGTCATCGGCAAGGGCGGAATGGGAGCCAAAACCCTGGCGGCGATGAAGGAACACGGAGCCGTGTATTTGAATGCAATCGGCGGCGCAGCCCAGTATTACGCCAAATGCATCGACGAGGTGAAGAATGTTCACCTGCTCGAATTCGGCATTCCCGAGGCGATGTGGCATCTCCAGGTGACGGATTTCCCCGCGATCGTCACGATGGACGCGCACGGCAATTCGCTGCACGCGGATGTCGATCAGGCTTCGGCCGCGGTTCTGGCGACGCTGGCCGAACCAGTCTTCTGAATTTGGAGTGCGACGGCCTGGCGTCGCTTTTGTAGTCCCGACTACGAAAGCGACGCCAGGCCGTC
>CALBSU010000696.1 GCA_937967285.1 uncultured Acidobacteriota bacterium | reverse complement strand
CGCCGACGGCCCCGCCAGAGTCTCGTCGATGAATGCCCTCACTTTTCCGGCCAGATACGAGAGTTCTTCAACACTCGAGGCTTTCGCCAGGCGCCGCAGAAGAATCCGCGGATTTCTGCCGCTGTCGATTTCAAGGTCGCGATCCGTGATCAACCCGCGCAACGGCGAGGCGGACGTTCCGTCGTCGGTTATGGCGATCAGGTCCGAGGCTTCGCTGATCATCCTCAGCCAGAGATCGCGAGGAGCCGTTCGAGCGGCGACCGTCGGAATCCCGGCGTTCATGACTTTTCCGACGGGCCAGTCCTCGCGCAGGTTCCCGAGCGCGAGCCCGTCCATCAGTTCGTCGCCGCTGATCGCACCGATCGGAGAGCCGTTCCCGTCGATCACCGCGATCGCGTCTCCGCCGCTCGAGCTCAGCCTTCTCGCGGCTTCGCCGACGGTCGTCTCGGGCGGACACGTCGGGCATGTCCCGGTCGGACGCAAAACAGTACCGGCGGAGTTGAGCCAGACGGATCTTTCGCGCTCGGAAAGCAGTCGCTCCCGCGTCGCCGGCGATTGCAGAGCCTTGGTCTGCTTCGATCCGGCGGTCAGATGCGCCGTCAGATAACGGATCGCTTCGGGATATCGACCCGTCAGTTCCTCGAACCGTGCGAGATCGAAACAGTAGAGGATCACTTCCGTCGCCGTCCTGGCCGTGTGAGTGCGGGTTTCGGTTCCGGTCTCGAGCCCGATGATGTCTCCCGGCTCGAGGATGTCGCGCAATTGCGGGCCGGCGGGCGTATCGATGAGAATCTCGACCTGTCCCTGCTGGATCACCCAGATTCTTTCATCGCGCGGCTGACCCGCCGCGTAAAGCTCAATATCGTCCTCGTGGAATACCACCCGCCCCGTCCCCGAAAGCGTCAACAGATCCTCCATTTCGAGGACGTCGAACGGCTGGTATTCACGAAGAAAATCGGCGACACGATATCGAATGACCGATGTCTTCATTGTCTTCCTGTCTGTCGTGGGATTCGAATCGGCTGGTGGATCCCGGAAACTCTTACAGTCCGTCTCCGGTATGATCGCCGCTCAGTTGATGGTTGGGGAATTGTGCCACAGACGCGCAGAAAAGCAAGCGCCCGCGGATCGCCGGGATGTGGCCGCGATCATCCCTTGAGGAGGTTCTTGAGGACGAACCAGACGTTGGCGGGACGTTCGGCCAGCCGTCGCATGAAATACGGATACCAGTATTCGCCGTACGGAACATAGGTCCGAACGCGATACCCGTCGGCGGCGAGCTTGAGCTGCAGATCCCTGCGGATCCCGTAAAGCATCTGGAACTCGAAGGAATCCTTCGAAATCCCTTTCCGGGATGCGAAATCGATCGTCGCCCTGATCATCTTCTCGTCGTGTGTGGCGATGGCATGATAGATTCCGCTGGTCAGCAGCCGCCCCATCAGCCTGACGAAGTTGTCGTCCACATCCTGCTTGTCCTGAAAGGCGACCTCCTCGGGTTCCTTGTAGGCGCCCTTGCAGAGCCTGATCCGCGCCCCCATCGCAATCACATCCTCGATGTCCTTCTCGGTCCGGTAAAGATAGGCCTGGAGCACGATTCCGACGTTGCCGTGCTGATTGTAGAGGCGACGGAAGATCTCGAGCGTGGCATCGGTCTTCGGAGAATCCTCCATATCGATCCGGACGAAATTATTGTACCTGCGTGCAGCTTCGACGATCTGACCGGTATTGCCGAGACAATAGTCGAAGTCGATGTCGAGGCCGAGCTGCGTCAGCTTGACCGAAACATTCGAATTGACCCCTGTCGCATCGATCCTTTCCAGAACGTGCAGGTATTCGCGAACATCGGATTCAGCCTCGGCCTCGGAGGTAGTGCTCTCGCCCAGATGGTCGAATGTCGCGGCGATCCCGAGATCGTTGAGCGCGCGAATCGCATCGATCGCATCGTTGATGTTCTCCCCGGCGATGAAACGGCGCGTCACCTGCTTGAAACCCGGAAAGCCCGCGAAAAAACTCTTCAGCTCATGCCGGCGTGAAAGATAAAGGAGCGCTGATCTTGATAACATGTCATGTCCGCTTGAATATGGAATATGTCGATATGAATGAACACTTTAACACATCCTCCGGCGGAGTCTCAAAAGGTCGGCCGGGGGACTGACAAAGATCCCGCCCGGGTGATATCATCCTCCTCGAGAATATTACCCGGTGCATGATATGACTATCTTACTGGTACTGGCGCTGCTCTTCTATCTGGCGGGCGCCTTTTACGCAATCATCCTCTTCGCTGCGAAGGCAGAAAAACGGAACGGGCACCTGAAGACTCTGATCACGGTCGGATTCATCGTTCATTCGGCGGCGATCGCCGTCGACTGGTGGCAGCTCGGACACTTTCCGATCGTCAATCCGAAAGAGGTCAGCTCGCTCATCGCATGGGCGATCGTGGCCTACTACCTCGGCATGAGCCTCCGCTATCAGGCGCGGGCGCTGCCGACGTTTCTGCTGCCGCTGGTCTTCATCTTCACGCTCGCTTCGCTGCTCATTCAGACCCCGGACCATCCGCTGCCGCAGGTGCTCGAGGGCGCGATCACGGCCAGCACCGTGACGCAGATCATCTTTCCGGCGCATGTCATCCTGGTCATTCTTTCGTATGCCGCCTTCGTCATGACCTTTGTCAGCGGAGTGATGTATCTGATCCAGGAACGGGACCTCAAGGCCAAGAACATCGGCGGCGCTTTTCAGCTTCTGCCGGCGCTCAACACCTGCGACGAGATGGGCTACCGTTCGCTGACGATCGGCTTCGTTCTGCTCACGCTCGGCGTGGCGACGGGCATCATCTGGAACAACCAGCGCGACGGCCGTTACTGGCACAACGACCCGAAAGAGGTCATGGCTCTGGTCACCTGGCTCGTCTATCTGTTCATTATTCATTACCGGCTGACGGCCGGTTGGCGAGGCCGGAGGGTGGCCCTGCTGTCGATTTTCGGATTCCTGGTAGTGCTCCTGACCTGGCTCGGCGCGCGGACACTGGGCGGTTATCACGTGTTCGGTTGAACCTCGAGCAGGTCATACCGGAATCGATCATCAACATAAAGAATTATCGAGATGGCTATCGTTCTAGTCGGATTGAGTCACAAAACAGCTCCGGTCGAGGTGCGCGAGCGTCTGGCCTTTTCCGAATCGCGGATATCGTCCGCGCTCGAAATGATCGTCGACAGGCAGACGGTGCACGAATCGGTTCTGGTATCGACCTGCAACCGGGTCGAGATCATCGCGGCCAGCCCGAGGGACATGAACGCCGCCGAGACCGTTTCATACCTCTATCGGTTTCTGCGCGAATTCCACCAGACCGATCACGATCTGATCGCCCGTCACTGCTACGATTACACCGACCTGGCCGCCGTCACGCACATCTTCCGAGTTACATCGTCACTCGATTCGATGGTCATCGGAGAGCCGCAGATCACGGGTCAGGTCAAGGAGGCATTTCAACTGGCGCAGGAGGCCCAGAGCGTCGGCCACAATCTGACGCGGCTGATGAACAGGGCCTTCGCGGTGGCCAAACGCGTGAGGAACGAGACGGGGATCGGTTCGAGCGCCGTCTCGATCAGTTTCGTGGCCGTCGAGCTGGCCAGAAAGGTCTTCGAAAAGCTGCAGGGATCGACCGTCATGCTGGTCGGAGCCGGAGAGATGGCTGAACTGGCCGCGAGACATCTGCTCAATTACGGCGCCGGCAGGCTGCTGATCGCCAACCGGACATTCGAGAACGCCCGCCGGCTGGCCGACGAACTGGGAGGAGAGCCTGTCTCGTTCGACGATTACGAGAAACGACTGCCCGAGGCCGACATTCTGCTCTGCTCGACCGGGGCGACCAGCTACATAATTCACCCGGATCAGATCCGCCGCGCCCTCGGAGCGCGCCGCAACCGGCCGATGCTGCTCATCGACATCTCGGTGCCGCGCAACATCGATCCCAGCATCGGATCGATCGACAACGTCTTCGTCTTCGATGTCGACGATCTGGAGTCGATCGCGGAATCGAACAGGACCGAACGTCAGCGTGAAGCTGAACGAGCCGAAGCCATCATCACCGCCGAGGCTGAGAGGTTCCTCATCTCTCACGCCGAGGGCGACCTCAACGCCGTCATCGGCGCCCTGCGCAAACAGGCCGCCGAAATGGCGTTCGCGGAACTCGAAAGGAGCCGGAAACGGCTCGGCCACCTCGACCAAAATCAGGAGGAGGCGCTCGAGACCCTCGTCAATGCGATAGTCAACCGCTTCACGCAACCCATGATCAGAAAATTGCGCGAATCAGAGGACGGCCATTCCTCGATCCTCGAAGCCTGGAAGGATTTCTACAATCACGACGGCAGAAAGTGACCGCGCCGCCCCCTCACTGATTGCACTGAACCGGCGCCACAGGCACCTGGATACGATACTCGGCCGCGAAATTGAGCGACCTGCCGTTGCTTCCGCTGTTGAACTCGCCGGAATTGAACTGTGCGCCCATCAGAGGCAGCAGATCGTTCGGCGACGCGACGAACCAGGCCGTGTTCCCCGGCGTCAGAAACTGCCCGATCGGAATCGGACTGAGCCTGAGCGAGGCCAGCGTGAAATCCCTGTAACAGGCCATCGTCAGCCCGGCCGAAGACGAAATCACCTGGCTCTGCGCATCCATTCCCCAGCCGGCGAGCTGCACGCCGAAGTTCGAGACTCCTCCCGTCAGATCCGCGAGCGGCCGATAGAGCGCAAAGACGGTCGAGTTGATGGCATTGACCTGGCTCGGAACCGAATCGAACGCGATCTGCCCCGGCAGCCGGTCGTATTCTCCATCGTTGAAGATCAGGTCGGCCACGCCGTTGACGTTCTTGACGATCTCGTTCTTGCGTCTGGCTACGGCATAGGCGCTCAGGATCGAAGCATACGGCCTGCCGCTGGTGGCCGCCGGCTGGCGGACAACCGCATTGCCGGTCAGCCAGTTGAACTGGATCGGCTCGCCGTTTGAATTGACCGCCAGCGCCATGACATACCCCTTGACGCCGGGATCGAGATCGCTCATCTGGACATTGAAAGACTGCTGAGCAGCCAGACAGAAACTCAGGCTCGAGACCTGGCAGGTCGATGAATCGACCAGGAACATCAGGATGTTGACGTTCGAGAGCGGACTGGTGTTGGTGATGCTCAGCCTCGTGTCCTCGACGGCAGGGTTGCTCGCGCTCGATGAATAGCGGTTGAAAAAGAGCACCGATCCCGGTTTCTGGTCCCCGACCAGCGCGGCCGAGGAGACCGCAGCATACTTGAGATCGATCAGGCTCAGCGAGGATCCGGTCGCAATGGCACGCCCCGGCGTTCCCATAATTCCCGTCGAGAGCACCCACATCAGCCTGTATTTCGCCGGCGCCTGCGAAATCTGCGCCAGATCGACCGATCCCGGCACGAGAGAGGCTCCCGGCAGCGGCTGACCCGCGCTCGGCTGAGCCCCGATCGGAATGAACGACGCAACCGGCACCGCCGGTACAAGATAGTTGTTCTGGTATGCCTGCTGAAAGACCAGCCGGCTGGTGGAGATCGGCGCCCCGTCACGCAGCAGGTGGACCTCGAGCACCGCCCCTGCCGGGACGCTGACAAAACTGGGCGATTGAACCAGCAGACTGGTCGGCGATTGAGGCCACGGCACTGCCGAATCGAAGGCGAAATACAACGCCACAGCGTCCGAGGCGGGCGCCGCCCTGATCCCGACCGCCATGAACATCAATAAAGCATTCGCCAGCATCAGCTTGCGGGCGTTGCGCGTGAATCCTTCTAAGCCCATAGTGCCTCCCCGGACTGGCGTCCGCGGTCCGGACGCAATGTCAACCTGCAGTCTGTCAGTTTTGAAATATCGATTCTGGTGAGGAATGTTTTTGTTGATCGGTTCGATCACCGCCGGGCAAGTCTATCACGACCAATCTTTGCTGAGTAGTCGATCCTGCGAATGTGTGACAAGCAGATGCACTGCTGTTATACTTCTATTTCTCCGGATTCCGATTCCGGAAAGGCAAGCGGCGGACCAGACGCCGCTTCAAAACTTTTGAAAAGTTAGCCGTCTCTGTGAACCGGAAGCCGGTCAGCATCGTATCACCTTTTCGATGCCCCGACCGGGCCGCAATTTTTGATGTTTATCCGGTCAAACTAGATGATCGCCGGCTGGTGAGGAGAACAAATTTAACATGTGGAATCGACTGAAACGGCTGTTTCGCTCTATTTTCGGCGGATTGATCGAAAGCGCGGAGGATCCCGAATTGATCCTTCAGCAGCTGATTCGCGACATGAACGATCAGGTGCCGAAGATGCGCGAGAATGTTGCCCAGGTCATGGCCACCGAGAAGCGGCTGGCTCGTGAGATCGAGAGCAACCAGTCCAAACTGACCGATATCGACAACAAGATCAAGGCGGCGATCAGAACCGGCCACGACGATATCGCCGCGGCGCTCATCTCTGAACTGCAGACCGCTCAACGGGCCCTCGAAACCAGCAAAAACAGCTACGAGCAGGCCAAGGTCGCCTCGGTCAAGGCCCGCGAATTCCTGGACAATTACATGGTTCAGGTCAGGCGCAAGACCGGCGAGGCGATGCAGTTGATCGCGGCCAGCAAACAGGCACAGATGCAGGAGCGGCTGGCCCAGACGATGTCGAGCTTCCAGCTCGGCGACGATTCCCAGACCTTCGACGACATGCGCGAGAAGATCTCCAACCGTGTCGCCGCAGCCGAGGCGCGGGCCGAACTGGCATCGTCGACGCTCGACAGCAGAATGCAGGGGATCGAGAAGGAGATCGCCAACATCGAGGCGCAGGATCTCCTGCTCGCCTACAAGAAACAGATGGGCATGCTCCCCGAAACGTCAACTCCGGCGCTCGGCGAAGGCGCGCCGTCGGTCAACTCCGAAAGGACTCTCGGTTCAGGCGAATCGGTTCCTCAGGAACGCAAAGTAACAGAATAGACTGCTCACGCCCTCTGATTGATCTGATATGGAGCTGAAGATCTCCTATTTCAAGGAAGCCCTCAAGGAGCCCGTCAACATCGGCGGCCTGCTGCTGACGTGCGCCGCGGCTGCCTGGGCTGCAACGACCGGATTCATCGATCCGTCCCTCGTTCTGGCCGGGGGGCTGATCGCCGAAGGCGTCTACCTGGCAACAGTTCCGGCATCGACCTTCTACCGAAGAATAGTCGATCGCCGGTCCCGACACCTGCTCAACGATTTCCGCAAGCGGCAGAGGCTGGAGATGATCAAGACCTTCGATCCCCGCGAGCGTGAAGCCGTCGAGTATCTGAGCTGGATGAAGAACCAGATCGCCAGCAACTACAAGAAATTCGCACGCCTGTCCGAGGAACCGTCGCAGGTCCGCGAGCTTGAGGCGACGTGGGAGGCCTTCGTCGACCTGCTCGACGAGTATCGCCGTCGCAAGAATCATCTCCGCTCGATCAACCGTCAGGCCGTGGAGAACCAGCTCCGGCAGGCGGAACGCTCGGCCCAGTACGCCGATGAGGCCACGCGGCCGCTGATTCAGAAGAACGTCGACATCCTGCGCCGCCGGCTTCAGACATTCGACGACATCGAGCGAAGCGTCAAGCGCGTCGAGGCGCAGCTTCAGATGATCGAAAACTTCTTCGGACTGGTCAACGATCAGGTCGTCACGATGCCGACGCCCGAACACATTCTCTCCCTGGATTTCGATTCGCTGCTCTCGTCGATCGAGACGACCAAGGAGATCCTGCAGCAGACGGCCCCGATCATGGGACAGCTCGACTCCCTGAGCCGCGAGGCAAATCAGTTGCGCCCCTCACTGGCCGGTGAACGCCAATAACCCCCAGGACCGGTCACCAGACTCTTTCGATGTCCCGCTGCGCAGTCGGCGGATTCAAGTTTCAATCCTGTTTCGGAGGTAGTAATGATATTCCCTGTCTCAAACCGTGCGCTTCGCGCATCCCGCCTTGTTCAACCTCTCGCCCTGGCATTTCTGTTTCTTCTGACGATGACCGGCAAGGCCCAGGACAACGGCATCCCGAAGGATCTCAGCTCGAGGCCCATCTTCGTCACCGCCAGATTCTTTCAACTGACCGCCCCGGCAGGCAAAGCGAACGATCTGACCGATCAGGTCTTCCGGATGAAGACCTCGAGCCTGGTCGAAGATGAACAATGGATGACGGCTTTCGAGAAGACCTATCCCGGATTCAACGCAGCTCTTCTGAGCACCGAAAAACGCAAGGTGTTCAGGACCTCGAAGCCGGCTGTCATCTCCTTCGCCAAACAGCGAGACGGGCGCTCGATCGAGGTGCAGCTTTTCGGCGCGCAGAGTCCCGGCGACGGCACTACCCCCGGAACCAATCTGATTCCCGACATCGGACTCCATTTCGGCAATGATATCGCCCGGCCGCCGGTCTCCTACGCGATCCAGCCGCTCGAAATCGAGAGCGGAACGACATACTTTTTCGCGATACAGAGCCTGCGGTTCTCGCCACAGGATTACATCAAATTCATTCGCCCGACCGCTCAGCCGGCAATGTTCCAGGGCAGGGACGTCTTTCTGGTCGTCGCATTCAGCGTCGATCTCGACACGACCGTCGAACCAGAGAGATACGTCGATGAGCGCGGATCGCTCGAAATGCAGAAGAAAGCCGTCCGGCAGGCGCAGCTCGAAGTGCCGGCCGAGATGACCGAATCGGGCGCCGAAGGGTTCATCAGGGTTCGAGTCGAGATCGCGCCGACAGGAAAAGTCACGAGAGCGTACGTTCACTACTCTTCATTCCCGGAGTTGAACCAGCTCGCGCTCAAGGCTGCGCGGCAGTGGGAGTTCCCGGAGTCCCTCTTCGCAGAGGACAGAAAACCGATCACCGGGTTCATCGCATTCAGCATTTCCGGACGGAAGAGCCCGGCCGACGGCGTCAAGCCGGCGGCGAACAGATAGCCAACCGTCAGATTATCAACCCGCGGTCCCGAACCGCATTCCCCGAAGCCACGACGGCCCCGGTATCGGACTTCAGGCTATTCGAAACTCGGTCCCGCCGTGGCGGAAGAAGAGAAAAATGGCGATCAGCGCGCATTCACTCTCGGCCGCCGAGAGTCTTCCGTCCTGGGCGGAAGAACTCGCCCGAAAATACAGGGCCGGCGAGTCGAGCCACTTTCTGCTGCACCACAACATTCACGATCTGATCAGATCGCGGAACGGCTATGTCTCACTGCTGGCCTTTCTTCAGCGGGAACTGCTCGGCAACAAGCAGATAGTGCTTTACAACCGGAGCGAGGGGATCACCTTCGACTCGGATGAGACGATGAGGGCCTTCGTCGCGATCCAGCGCGTGGCCGATCCTCTGCTCAACATCAAGACGGCCGCCCAGTTGCCGAGCGATCCGGCGCGCGCGCTGCCGATGATCGAACGCTTCGTCTACTATTCCGACAAGGTCGCCGTCATCATCAACTACCCCGAAACGATCTTCCCGGCCGGCGAGTCGAGCCACCTTTCCGGCGAGGACCGGAATTCGATCGTGACCATGCAGAGATGGCTGACCAGCTCGCGCTTCATGGAGATGGACAACATCGTCATCCTTGCGGCCGAGTCGATCACCGACATCCATGCGCGAATCAGGGAGAACTCGAGGCTGGCGATCATCGACATCCCCTACCCCGACGAGAGCCAGCGCCGGGAATTCGCCGGCGATTTCCTGAATTCCTATCCGATCGGGGGGAAGGAAATGACGCTCGAACAGCTCGCCGGAATGACCAGCGGTCTCAACCTGGTTCATCTGAGGTCTCTGCTCTGCGCCGCGCGCGAGCCGGACGACGGGCTGACATTCGATGACGTACGGCTCAAGAAGAAGGCGATCATCGAGGCCGAATGCGCGGGCCTGATCGAATTCGTCACTCCGAGATACGGGCTGGACAGCGTCGGCGGGATGCGCGAGGCGAAAGAGTATCTGCGCGACATAGCCGAGATCATCAGGACCGGCAATCGAGAGGAGGCCCCGATGGGCATCCTGATCTGCGGACCTGTCGGAACCGGCAAGACGTTTCTGGCCGAGTGCTTCGCGCGCGACTGCGGCCTCAACGCCGTCGAGTTCAAGAACTTCCGCGACAAATGGGTCGGCTCGACCGAGGCCAACCTGGAGAAGATTCTGTTTCTTCTTGAATCCCTTGCGCCGATCGTCGTTCTGGTCGACGAGGCCGATGCCGCGCTCGGCACACGGGAGACTGAGGGAGATTCAGGCGTCAATCAGCGCGTCTTCTCGAAGATAGCATCCGCCATGAGCAACACGGACAATCGCGGCCGGATTCTGTGGATCCTCATGACCTCACGTCCCGATCGTCTGCCGATCGACCTCAAGCGCCAGGGCCGTTGCGAGGAGCATATCGCGCTCTTCTATCCCGAATCGCCGGAGGACCGGACTGAGATCGCCGAGGTCATGGTGAAAAAGAACCGGATCGCGCATCAGGTCAGCGACTGGGGCCCGATCGTCAACAGCACGCTTCATCTCTCAGGCGCCGATATCGAATCGATCCTCATCAGATCGCGTCGAGTGGCCAGGCTGGCCGGCCACTCGGAAGTCACTGACGATGACCTCGCTTTCGTCGCTTCGGAATTCACCCCGGCACGGGACGATCAGGCGGTCGAGTATCAGGAACTGGTCGCGGCGCGTGAAGCGACCACTCGCGCGATGGTGCCTCCCCGCTTCAGACTCATGACCAGTTCCGAGATCGCAAGGCGAATCGAATACCTGCGCCAGATCATCAGATGACGCGCCGCCGGTGGCCCCTAACCGGCCGGCTTGTTGATCTTTCCCCGGCAGGATGCGGCCCCGCAGGTGCAGCGTTTGCGGTCCGAATGATACGAGAATTCGTAATCGAGCAGGATCTCCTCACCGGGTTCGATATCCCGCAGCGCGAAGAAGAGGATGTGGCCGCGGATGATCCGGATGTCGCAGTTGGGTTCGCAGGAATGATTGATGAATTGAGTTCCGTTTCCGGCCCGGCTGCCGTCGATCGCCCAGTATGAATCTATCGCACAGATGTGGATCCTCCGCCTGTTGCGTAACCTGCGGGCGATTTCGCGACGTGAGATCCGCTCACCGACGTACTCGGCGATCTTGCGCCCCTTCAAAAACCGCGTCGTCGCGAAACAGCCTCGCCCGTCGATGCGCGATTTTTTGACCGTGATTCCGTCCGCCGGATGATTCTTCTTTGTCTGAGTGGTCAAGATTGCTCCTGTCTGAAATTGAGAATGGCTGACTGTCGTATTACAACGTGATCGTTTTATCCGAGTCAAGAATGTCACTCACGGGCTGGCCGCCCACACAGCCAGCGAAATCATGAATCACCTCACGCTCCCCAAATCATCCCGCAAGTCCGTCATCACTTCACTGCTGGTGATTATCGCGGTCGGAATATTCCAACTGTCAACGATCAGAGGAGGTCACGACTGGGGCGACGACTTCGGCATGTATGTCGGCCATGCGCGAAACATCGTCGAGGGCAGGCCTTATTCCGATACCGGATACGTCTTCAATCCTGAGAAGATAATAGGCCCGAAGACTTATCCGCCGGCGCTCCCGCTGCTGCTGGCGCCCGTCTACAGGGTCTTCGGCATCGACTTCCGGGCGATGAAGGCCATGCTGGTCATGGTTTTCCTTCTCTCGCTGTCGATGATCCTGCTGGCATTCAGATATGATCTGCCATGGCCTTACATGCCCGCATTGCTCGCGCTGGTCGGCTTCAATCCGGTCTTCTGGATGTTCAAGGACATCATCGCCACGGACATGATATTCCTCGCGCCGCTCTATTTCAGCTTTTATTTCATTCATCGAGCGTTTCGAGCTGAAAGCAGAATAAAGATCCGGGATATCGTGATCATCGCCGGAGCGATCTATCTCGCATACGGAACCAGAGCCATCGGAATCGTTCTGATACCCTGTCTGATCGTCTGGATTATGATGATCAGCGTGAAACCGATTCGGGCTGCCGCCGTAATCACAGTTATCACGGCGGCGCTGATCTTCATCCAGGCGAGAGCCTCGCATGCCTTCACGGATTATGTCGGACATTTCGGTTTCAATTCGATCGAGCGGACGGCAGACATGACGCGCCAGCTGATCGGGTATTTTTCCAGTTACTGGTCCAACGGATACAGCAACGGCGCTAAGCTGGTATTCTTCTTCACATTGTCGGCGCTGGCGGCCATCGGTCTGGCCGGCAGAATCAGGAAGATCACGATGTTCGAACTGTTCGTGCCGTCCTATGTCATACCGCTGGTCGTACTGCCGATCACGCTCGAACAGCGTTACTGCATGCCGCTCATTCCGATATTCATATTCTACGTTCTGCTCGGCATCCGGTCGCTGACACGCCTGACCGGCAATCAGGCCGTGGAGAAATTCGTTCTCGCGACCGTCCTGGCAGTCGCCCTGCTCGGATACGCCGGGGTGTACTCCCGTCAGGATTTCGGCCCGATAAAAAATGGCGTCACGGCACCTGAAGCTCTCGAGCTCTTCGATTATGTGAGGAAAGAGATCGGCGAAAAGGAAGTCATCATCTTTCGCAAACCGAGGGCTCTCTCGCTCTTCACTGGCCGGCCGGCGGGCGTCTGGCACAGTCCGATTAATGACGACGAGCTCTGGGAGTTTTTCGATGGCGTGAACGCAGCTTATCTTATCGCCGGGCCGCCCTGGGTCGAGCCCCGTGATCAGGCATACATTCAGGATTTCATATCCCGATACAGGGATCGATTCAGCGAGACGTATTCGAATGACTCGTTCCGGGTCTATCGAATCAACCGGGCGTTAGCCGATTGAATCCGGCCGCCTCGATCAGCAACATCGAAATTCGAATGGGGAAGGAAACATGTCAGTCGCGGTAATTACCGGATCAGCAGGCCTTGTCGGGAGCGCGGTCGCGCGTTTTTGCGTCGCGCAGGGAATGTCCGTCATCGGCATCGATAACCACATGCGCGGTGAATTCTTCGGACCGGACGCATCAACTCGACGCAACACCGACTGTCTGCTGCGCGAACTGCCCGACTACAGGCATCACGATCTGGACATCCGCGACCGGGAGGGCATCGAGGCCGTCTTTGCGGGTTACAGTGATGCGATCTCCCTGGTCGTTCACGCTGCCGCGCAACCCAGCCATGACTGGGCGGTCCGAGATCCGCTGACCGACTTCTCAGTCAACGCGACCGGAACTCTGATCCTGCTCGAAGCCGTCCGCCGACACTGCCCCCAATCGGTCTTCATCTACACTTCAACCAACAAAGTGTACGGAGACGCTCCCAATCGACTGCCTCTCATCGAAAAGGAGACGAGATGGGAACTGGCGCCGGATCATCCTTATGCCGATCAGGGCATCGACGAGGAGATGTCGATCGACCAGTCGCTGCACAGCATATTCGGAGCCGGCAAACTGAGCTCGGACATCATGACTCAGGAGTATGGACGCTACTTCGGGCTGAAAACCGGGGTTTTCCGCTGCGGATGCATTACCGGCCCGCATCAGACCGGGGCTGAATTGCACGGATTCCTGTCCTGGCTCGTCCGCTGCGCCGTGACTCGCAGCCCGTACGTCATCAACGGGTACGGAGGCAAACAGGTTCGGGATATCCTTCACGTATCGGACCTCGTTCAGGCTTTCCGGCATTTTTATCAGGATCCCAAACCGGGAGCCGTTTACAACATGGGCGGGTCGCGATTCAACAACTGTTCCGTGATCGAGGCAATCCGTGAAATCGAGGAGATGTCGGGGTACCGACCGGATCTTAAATTGAGCGATACTCCCAGAATCGGCGATCACATCTGGTGGATCAGCAACGTCGGCAGGTTTCGATCCGACTATCCCGGCTGGCGCCCCGAATACGACCTCAAAGCCACGCTCAGGGAACTGATCGATCATCACCTCGCCTCAGATTCGTCCTTCTCGGGCAACCCGCCGGCGTGAGCGCCATAAAGCCCACGGCCCGGCCAGATTACCGGCAATCTCGAGCAGGATGAGACTGAGAGGATAATCGCTCCAGCCGAGCATCGATCGCAACGCATGACGGATGTGAACCGCCGGCAGGATCAGCGCCAGGTAGATCATTGCACGCCGGTCGTGATCTCTGAGGAGTGTCGTCAGATGATAGGCCACATGCCCCTTGCTGTAATCGAACAACTGACGTCGCAGTTCCGGCATCTCGCGCCGGTGCTTATGCCATACCCACGCCTCAGACTCGTAAACGATCGTGTAACCCGCCTTGAGCGCCTTGTAGAAGAGATATGTATCCTCTCCAACGCCTGACGGCATTCCCGGCCCGAGCGCCTCATCCATCAGCCCGACATTCGGATCGGTGAAGATTGAAGCTCGAAATGCGGCGTTGGCGGTAGCTCCGACAGACCAGGTCGGGACGGCTGAAATAAACCCGTTGAACCATGCTCTGTCGAAAGCCCGTCTCAGATCGCCACGGCCAAGCCCGCCATAACTCTCGAAGAGGCGCTGCGACCGTGTCTCAAGCCGCCACGGCAGGATATTACCCGTCACGATCGTGACATCCGGATCGACAAACGGAACGAGCAGCTTCTCGAGCCAGCCGGACGGCATTATGACATCGTCATCCGTCGTGACGATAATCCCGCCCGTGGCGGCGAGAATCCCTCTGTTTCTGGCGTAGGCCAGCCCGCGCCGCGATTCCGTCACCAGCCTCACGACGGGGAAGCCCGCGACGACCGGTCGTGTCAGTCCCGACTGCGGGTTGTTGTCGACGACGATGATCTCGACCGGACAACCCGGATTCTGACCGATCAGCGCCGAGAGACACTCCCGCAGATCATCCGGCCGATCTAGCGTCGCCACAACGACGGAGACTTTCCACTCAGGTGATGAGGCAAACTCTTGAATCGGGGACATCCTTTAATATTCGCAGGGATTCATCTTCTTTTGCTCAGCTCTGCCTGAATCAGACCGAGCACCATATGGAAAGAGGTCTTGACCGGGTAGGTGAAACAGCTCAGTAGTGTATACATCGATCTTCCACGCGTCCGCTCCTTCGTGCAGACCGGATATTCACCGACCTGATATCCGAGACGCAACAGGTAGACGATCGCCTCGGCGTGAAGGTCGATAAAGCGGAATCGCGTCAGCGGCTCGAACACCGACCGCCGGATGATCCTCAACCCCGATGTTGTGTCATAGACCTGACGGCCCGTGAAAAGCCGGGCCAGCAGCGAGAAAAGCCTCATACCGGTTCGACGCCCGAGCGGCGCTCCGGAATAATCCCGGCTTTCGATGAACCGCGACCCGATCAACAGGTCCTCGGCACGATCGAGTGACGCCATGTACAACGCGATCACCTCATCCGGCGGGTGCTGGCCGTCGGCATCGACGGTAATCAGTTTGTCATATCCGCCGCGGCTCGCATATCCGAGGGCCGTCTGAATCGCACGACCGTAGCCGAGGTTACCGGGGTGCCTCTCCGTCGTCACTCCCATCCGATCAAGAATTCCCGCGGTTCCGTCAGTCGAACCATCATCAATCACCAGCAGATCGAACTTCGGCAAAGCCCGGCGGAGGCCGTCGATGACCTGCCCCACCGTGCCCTCTTCGTTGAATGCCGGAACGGCAATCAGGACACGTTCTTGAACTTCGCCATTCGCAATCATTGCAAAAAAACCATGAGTGATTGTAACTACTCAGCGCACGACGCGTTCGAAGACTCCCGTCATCGCGGGGCTCCGACCATTGATCACCACGCCCTCTCCGGCGGAATGAACCCTCCGCCAGTCTTCCGGCCGGTCCGCCACCACCCTCTTCACATAACTGTAATAAAGACCGTCCTCGAGGATCAGATACCTGACCGGCACCGAATCGAGCAGTTGCTGAGACTTCAAAGGATCGATCTCGAGAGGAGGCAGGACCGATCTCAGCCCGGTCCGCAAATAGACAAGCTGGGGATTTGACGAAGCGATCACTTCCCTTCCCGTCGCACGCTCTCTGAACTTATCCAGCCAGTCGTCAGCCATCCGGTCGGAGTCGTAATAAAAGAATAGTTTGTAGTCGACACGTTCCCCCGTATGGTTGACGACTGATACCCGCTGATGCCACTTCGTGAAGATCAGATAGACCGTCGCCGCCTGTGAGACTGCGATCAGAATGACAGTGATGACCAGCGGAACCGGACTGCATCGCCTCTTGCCGGCCGGCAGCAGTAATCCGATTCTTTCAACCAGCGCTCTCATCCCGATTAATAATGAAAGCATCAGGAAC
>CALBSU010000695.1 GCA_937967285.1 uncultured Acidobacteriota bacterium | reverse complement strand
ACTCCGCCGACGTGAAACTGATCTCGATCCTGCGTCCGGGATATTCGTAAGCGAAAGTGTCGAGCGGGTAGAGGTTCATCTCGCCGACCGGCGTCGGCCTCAATTCGAGCCCGGCTTCCGGAGTCACCTCACTGACCGGAGGCAGGTCGCCCGCCTTCGCTCGCTTCTCTCTCTTCTTCTTTTTACTGTCAGCCAAAGTTCAACCTCCCTGAATAATTCTCAACCGACCGATCAGTTCCGCAGCTCGTCGACGATGCCGGCGGCGATGGAGCGCGCTTCCTCGAGCTGCTCGGGCGCCAGCGAGATCGCGGCGACGACCGCATGTCCGCCCCCGCCGAAGCGCTCGCAGATCGCTGCCAGGTCATGCGTCCGGGGCCGCGGCGCCCACGGATTCGACCCGACAGATATCTTCGACCGGAACGAGGACTGGCTGACGCTGACGCTGTAGGTCACCTCGGGAAACAGATAATAAGGAATGAACTTGCTGTACCCTTCCATGTCCTCTCCGGCGACGTCGAAGAAGACCACCGGCCCGGTCACCTGCGAGGTGCGCCGGATGATCTCGATCGCCTTCAGGTGGCGCCGGTAGAGGGGCTCGATCCGCTCGGCAACCCAGGGCGCCGTAGCCACCTCGCTGAGCGACCGAACCTGCAGCTCCCTGATTATCCGCTCGATCATCGCCTGATCGCGGTCGCTCTCGATGACCAGCGCCAGCTTCAGCGCGTCTTCCTTCATCTCGACGGGCTGCGCGGCCGATTCGTAAAGCGCGCCGTCGATGATGTTGGCCCAGTGAATCAGCTCGCGGATCGGCTCCGGATCGAAGCCGAAACGCTGCTCGGCCACATCGGCGATGAACTTCGTGCACGACTTGTACGACGCATCGAGGAATTTCCGCCCGCTCCGGTCGGCGTTGAAATGGGCCTCGTCCTCGACGGTCAGAAACGCGCTCTTGTGATGATCGAACCACCAGGTCAGCCTGGGAGAGTTGCTGTACTTGAAATCGACGATCGCGTTCTCGTCACCGTCGAATACGTCCGCGTCGAAGAGCGCGCCGGCGCGATGCATCATCGGCTGGTAGGCGAGCTCCCACCCCGGATTGACCTTTTCGCTATAGAACCGTGAAAAGACCGCCGCCGAGGAGACCCCGTCAAAACAGTTCCCGTGATAACAGATTTTGATGATCGACATGAAAAAAGAGATCCGTCTCGCTTTCTATCCGGTTGCAACGGAAATGGCCTCCGGCAATAATCGACCAGCTTAAGCGCAAGAACGATCCGATGCAAGTCGCGACCATAACGTCAGTGTTTGCCGAAACTCCTTCACATTACGGAGATCTCGAATGTTCCGGACGATCGCTATTCCGATCCTGACAGTTATCATCATCTGCCTCGATGTATCAGCGCAATCGGCGATCACCGGGCGGATCGTGGACGAGGCGCGGTCACCGGTGGCGGGGGCGCTATTGAGCGTGCGTTCGCCGCTCGGCCACCTGCTT
Organism: uncultured Acidobacteriota bacterium; assembly: GCA_937967285.1. Taxonomy (GTDB): domain Bacteria; phylum Acidobacteriota; class Blastocatellia; order RBC074; family RBC074; genus JADJXM01. The sequence goes on along the minus strand of CALBSU010000695.1, from coordinate 8,103 downwards.
CGACAGGGGACTACCGACGATGCAGGCGAGTTCTCCCTTTCGGGTCTGCCTGCCGGGTCATATTCGATGACGGTCGAATCCGGAGGCTTCGAACAGCAGAGGATCGTCGTTTCGATACTGCCCGAATCGCAGCCCCGGCTCGAGATCACGCTGTCGATCAGGCCGCTGCGCTCCGAGATCGGCGTGACGGCCGAACGCGGCAGGTTCTCGGAAAGCGAGACGGCCGGTCCCGTAATCTCGCTGAGCGACGAATCGGACCTGAGTTCGAGGCCGCTCGCAACGATCGGGAACGCGCTCGAAGGCGCCCCCGGAGTTCTTGTCCAGCAGAGCGCTTACGGACAGGTATCGCCGTTTCTGCGCGGGCTGACCGGCTATCAGGTACTCAATCTGGTCGACGGAATTCGATTCAACAACTCGACGTTCAGGTCGGGTCCGAATCAGTATCTCGCACTGATCGAACCGGGAGAGACGCAGCGGATCGAAGCCATACTCGGCCCATCGAGTTCGCAATACGGCAGCGATGCGCTCGGCGGAGCGATCCAGGTACTGACCTCGCAGCCGGTCTTCGGACCGCCGTACAAAGTCTGGATTCAAAGTTTCGCGTCATCGGCCGATGCCTCGACGGGGACGTCGGCCAACGTCTCCGCCGGCGGCGAACGGATCGCCTGGCTGATCGGAGGAAGCTGGCGGAGGCACAACGACCTGCGCGCCGGCGGCGGCACCGATTCCCGCCACGTTCTGAGGCGTTTCTTCGGTTTGGATGACGATCTGATCCGCGGCCTGACGGGATCGCGGCAGCAGGATACGGGTTTCAGCCGGTACGGCTGGCAGACCAGCCTCGCCGCCCGGCTGACCAGCGACCAGAATCTGGTCCTGCGGTATCAGAACAGCCGGTTGCAGGACGTTCGCGGGTACAAGGACCTGTGGGGCGGACTCGGCCGCCTGCGTTCGGATTTCGACCCGCAGGGACTCGATCTTTTTTATGCACGATACGAAAAGCTCGGGGCCGGCCCGCTCGACTCGGTCAACGCGACCTTTTCGCTCAACCGGCAGACCGACGGGACGATCCGTCAGGGATTGAAATCGACCGATGTCGTGATCCGGGATGAGAGCGACGTCAGGGCGTTCGGTTACGCGGTCCAGGCGACGACGCACATCGGTTCCCGCAACGGAATCGTCTTCGGCGGCGAGATCTATGATGAACACATCGATTCCCGGCGCGACGGAACCCTGCCCGCATCGGGCATCCCGACTCAAACGCGGGCGCTCTACCCGAACGGATCGCGCTATTCGACCTTCGGAGTTTTCGGCCAGGACGCGATCGAGCTGATCTCCGACCGTCTCCGGGCCGTGGTCGGCGGGAGGTACACTCGGATCGGATTCAGGACCCGCGCCGACAGAAACCTCGATGCCGGCGGCGCCGCTCTCGGGGTCATCGATTCATCACAGACCTTCGACGATCTGACCTGGAACGCTTCCCTTTCGTGGTACGCGACTTCTCAGCTGACCCTGCATCTTCTGAGCGGGCGAGGATTCAGGGCGCCGAACCTCAACGATCTCGGCGCGCTGGGACTCAACGATCTCGGCTTCGAGGTGCCCTCCGAGTCGATCGCTTCTGCGGGAGGTCTGATCGGAACCAGCGCGGGCGAGGGCGTCGGCTCGCTCGGCCGAAAAGTCGAAAGGCTGCGCGCCGAGACTCTCTACAATTACGAAGCGGGCGTCACCTTCCGCACTCGCGGGATCTATCTCAGGATTCAGGCGTTCGACGCTGAGCTGAAAGACCCGATCGTCCGGCGGACCGTGCTCTTCCCCGCCGCGGCCGTTCCCGCTTCGCTCGCCGGGCTGCCCGTCACGCCGCTCCCGCAGACTGATATTCAGCGACTTCAGAACGTCGTCTCGGTCACAACGGCGCTCGATCCGCGCGCCGTCAAGGCATTCGTCAATGACGGCAAGTCGAAATATTACGGTCTCGATGCCGTCTTCAGTTATGAGATAAATTATCGCTGGGCGATTGAAGGCAACTATTCGTATCTGGTCGGCCGCGATCTGAATCCGAACCGTTTCATCCGCCGGCTGCCGCCGCAACAGGGTTATCTCGCCCTCCGCTATCAGCCTTCAGCGCGGACCTGGCTTGAGTTGAGCGGTAATTTCAGCGGGCGGCAGGAGCGGTTAAGTGGCGGAGACGTAACCGACGAACGGATCGGCGCGGCCCGCCGGCGGAGCGATATCGCCGATTTCTTCCGCGGCGCGCTGATCAGTCCGTACATCGGCGCGGGCCGCGACGGCATCAAGGGCAGCCCCGACGACATCTTCAATCCGACGGGCGAAACGCTCGGACAGATCCTCGACCGTGTCCTGCCGATCGGAGCGAGGATCAACGGCGTAACGATCGTAAACGATTCGACGCGCGCGCCGCTCTACGCCTCGACCGCCGGTTTCGCGGTCTTCAGCCTCCGCGGAGGTATTGCCATCAATGAGAATGTCGGTTTGAATATGGCTCTCATGAATTTTCTTGATCGCAATTACCGCATCCACGGCTCCGGCGTGGATGCTCCGGGAATCAACATGCATATCGGATTGCGATTCTCTTTCTGAAACCGCCTGCGCACGGGAAAGCTGATGAAAAATTCTCCTCTCTTCGCCCTGGTCCTGCTCTCCGCGGCATTCACCGCGAATGCGCAGCAGGTGCCCGACACTGAATTCAAACCTCCGATAAAAAAGCCGTTCTTCAAGCCCGGCCAGGGCCCTGTCGTGATGATCGACGAGGCGCACTACAATTTTCACACGGCCGGCGGCCGATATCAGACGTTCGCCGACCTGCTTCGCCGGGACGGTTTCGTCGTCAGGGGGACGAGCGAAAAGTTTTCGAGGAAGTCTCTCTCGGCCGGCAGGATTCTGGTCATCGCCAACCCGCTGCACGAAAGCAATCAGTCGAACTGGTCTCCGCCGAATCCATCGGCTTTCTCAAAGGACGAGATCAGCGCCGTCAAAGCCTGGGTCGAAGACGGCGGTTTGCTGCTGCTGATCGCCGATCACCTGCCCTTCCCCGGAGCCGCCGGCGAACTTGCCCGGGTCTTCGGCATCACTTTCAATAACGGTTATGCCTTCGAGCCCGGCAACACAGGCCCTCTGAGCTTCACGCCCGAATCCGGTCTCAATACGAAGCACCCCATCCTGCAGGGTCGCGATGAATCCGAACGCGTCGACAAAGTCGTCACCTTCACCGGCTCGGCCTTTCAAATCGAACAGGGCGAACCGCTGATGACCTTCAGTCCGAACGCAATCGCACTCATGCCGAAGGTATTCGGACAGGGATTTCCGCCCGACACTCCGCGGACCGGCATCGGCAACTGGCATCAGGGCGCCGTGCTGAAATTCGGCAAGGGACGTGTGGCCGTCTTCGGCGAGGCCGCGATGTTCTCGGCTCAACTAGCCGGTCCGAACCGCGCGCCAATGGGCATGAACGCCCCAGCGGCATCCCGGAACCCGCAGTTTCTTCTGAATGTTATGCATTGGCTTAGTCAGTAGAAAGTAAAAAGTAGAAAGTAGAAAGTACAAGAACAAATACGGAACTATATATTTCTACTTTCTGCTTCTACTTTCTGCTTCTACTTTCTACTTTTTACTTTCTACTTTCTACTAACATGAAACCTGCAATCATACTAACTGCCATATCTTTATCTATCGGATGGGGGATCCGTGGCAATTTCGGGCATGAGATCGGTGCGATGGTGCCGGGAGCGCTGGCGGGGATGGCGATCGCGCTTCTCGCCGGCCGCGAGGACTGGCGGCGCAAGATCGCATGGTTCGGAATGTTCGGCGCGCTCGGATGGGCCTTCGGCGGAAGCATGTCATACGGGCAGGTGATCGGCTACACGCACTCGGGCCATTCGTCGTCGGTGCTCTACGGATTCGCATCGCTCTTCCTGATCGGTTTTCTATGGGGAGCGATCGGAGGGGCCGGGACCGCCCTGCCGGCCATCCTGACACGCGAGAAGCTGTCGGAATATCTGCCTCCGCTGATGGCGGTATTCATCGCGTGGTTCCTGCAGGATGCCGTCGAGAACACATTGATAACGGTCAGCTCGGAATATCGGCAGGACAGTCCGCTCTACTGGTACGACACCGACTGGCTGGCGGCGGCGACGGCGATCGCGGCGATTCTGGTTCTGGCCGCCATCAGAAGACGGCTCTGCGATCCGAGCCGGATGATCCTGCACATGGCGATCGGATGGTGGATCGGGTTTCTCGTGCTGGTGCCGCTGCTCGGCTGGAGGATGACTCCGCCGCGCGGAGACAACTGGGCCGGATGCGTGGGATTGACGATCGGACTCTGGATCTGGCTCAAGCGTAACGGGTTGAATGCGGCCCTGCTGTCTTCATTAATTACGGCATTTTTCGGCGGTTTCGGATTCGCCTTCGCCACATTTATGCGCCTGTTCGGGATCAAGACGGGATGGCAGACCAACTGGCACAGCTTCATGGAGCAGAGCTATGGTTTCATCAACGGCCTCGGGATCGCGGCGGCGCTGCTGATTCTGGCAGCGCGGTTGCCGGATGATGTTGAATCGAGCAAAAAGCCGGCCGACAGGCAGGACCTGTATGCCATCGCCTTCGTTCTGCTCGTCGTTCCCTGGCTCAATCTGCGCCAGAATCCCGAATTCTGGATCAGAAATAACGTCATCCCGGAGGTCATGGCCGGGATTCCGTCGCAACTCTGGTTCGAGGTCGCCTTCTGGGTCTTCGCCATCGTGACCATCCGGCTGCTGATCCGTCACAGAACGGATCCGGTGGCGCTGGTCCCAGCGACATGGCTCGGCAAGGGACAGCTTCTCTACCTCGTCTTCCTGTTGATGATGGTGGCAGGGAATTTCGAGCGCGAGATCATCGTCTTCAGAGCCCAGAGACTGATCACCGAGTGGGTCATCTTCCTCAACGCCTGCCTCGCATCTTTTATTCTGATCCGTTATTCGGCCGCGACTCTGAAACCTGCCATCAGTTCCGCCGCCGACTTCAACCCGTTGATCCGCAAAAGCGTTCTGGCAGGACTTTTGTTCACGCTGGTTTCGATTCCGGTGCAATGGGCAGGGATCCGAGCCCTCTGGGGCGACGGACAGGCCGGAGGCGGCAAGCGCCAGATCCGTTTCGGCGAGCAGGCGACCGCCACCACGGAAAAACCTCAGCCGGGTAAACCTCATCCGTAATCTCAACATTGATAGAATTACAGGCGGAAAGTGCTCATCGGGGGGTGAATTTTCCGGTTTCCAGTCTTAATGAAAAGGCACGAGGTTTTGCCGGAATTTGCCCCTACAAACCAATAGGGATTTCAGGATACACACTGGAAACTGGCAACTGGAAACTCAATCACTCCCCTGATCGCTTACTATAAGTTAAAAGTTCGGTCTGGCCATATTTTCGATTGTGAATTAAGATTTATTGAAATTCTTGGCGGGTTAGAAACGTCTACTGGTAGAAGAAATTAATAAATAATACAAACGCAGCCCTTGCAGGAGAAGCGAATGGTCAGTCGGCGGTCAGTCATCCTCGGAGTAATCGTGCTGTCATTTGTGGCGGCGATCTTCGGGATACGTGCGCGTCAGAGCGGCACGGACGATCTGCCGGCGAGGGCCCGGAGCGTGCTGGCGAAGACCTCCGGGACGCTGAAGGTGCCGGGACTGAAGAAGGAGGTCCGGGTACTGAGGGACGAGTGGGGTATTCCTCACATTTACGCCGAGACGCAGGAGGATCTCTTCTTCGCGCAGGGGTTTGTGGCGGCGCAGGACCGGCTCTGGCAGATGGATCTGTGGCGGAGGGTCGGCGAGGGCAAACTGGCGGAGGTGCTTGGCCCCGCGGCCATTGCTCGCGACAGATTCGCACGGCTTCTCCGTTATCGCGGCGACATGAAGGCGGAATATGAGAGTTACGCGCCGGACGCCAAAGAGATCATTCAATCCTTCGTCAATGGAATCAACACATACATCGAACTGAACAAGGACCGGCTGCCGATCGAGTTCCAGTTGGCCGGATTCAAGCCGGAGAAATGGACGCCCGAGGCCTGCCTGACGCGGATGGCCGGTTACGTCATGACGCGCAACGCGGCCAACGAGATCGTCCGGGCGCGAATGGTCCGTGAATTCGGAACCGATTTCGTCGACGAATGGTTCGAAACCGATCCGAAACAGAAGATACAGATACCGGAAGGGCTCGATCTGGAAGGATTGGATTCCAAGATCCTCTCCGCGGCGACGCTGGCCGGCAACCCGATCAATTTCAATCCGAACGACGGAAGCAACAACTGGGTCATCGACGGAACGATGTCTGAGACCGGTCTGCCGATCCTGGCCAACGATCCTCACCGGTCGATCGCCCTGCCGAGCCTGAGGTACCTGGTTCACCTGGTCGGCCCGGGATGGAACGTCATCGGCGCCGGCGAGCCGACCCTGCCCGGCGTCGCAGCCGGACATAATGACCGTGTCGGATTCGGCTTCACCATCGTCGGCATCGATCAGCAGGACATCTACGTCGAAGAGACCAATCCGGCCAATCCCAACGAATACAAATACAAGGGCAAATGGGAGAAGATGCGCGTCGAGCGCGAGCGGATCAAGGTCAAGGGCGAGCAGCGCGAACGCGATATCGAGCTCAAGTTCACCATCCACGGACCGGTAATTCACGAAGACAAGGAGCGAAATCGAGCCTATTCGCTCAAGTGGGTCGGCAGCGAACCCGGAACGGCCGGCTATCTGGCTTCGCTCTCGCTCAACCGGGCGCGCAACTGGAACGAGTTTCAGAAGGCGCTCGAACGATGGAAGGTGCCGTCGGAAAACCTGATCTACGCCGACGTCGACGGCAATATCGGCTGGGCCGCAGCAGGCCTGACGCCGATCCGCAAGGGCTGGCACGGACTGATGCCTGTGCCGGGCGCCGAGGGACGTTACGAATGGCAGGGTTTTCTGCCGATGTCGAAGCTCCCGCAGGTCTACAATCCATCGAAGCATTTCGTCGCCACGGCCAATCACAACATCCTGCCGCCCGACTACAAATTCGAACTGGGATATGAATGGACCGCTCCGTTCAGGTTCCTGCGGATCACCGAATACCTGACGGGAACGCAGAAGAAGTTCACGATCGCCGATTTCGAGCGGCTGCAGCACGACGAGATGTCGCTCCCGGCTCGCGAACTGAAGCAAATTCTGAAGGAGATCGCCAGCGTGCCGGCGGACCTGCGCCCCGCATACGACCTGCTGACCCGATGGGACGGCGTGCTTTCGAGGGACTCGGCCGCCGCGGTTCTCTACCAGTTCACGATCGGCAAGCTGCCGGCGGCGATCTTCAGGAAGCACCTGCCGGAAAAGGCCTGGCCGCTGGTGGCCGGACGGATCTCGCTGAGAAAGACCCTCGATACGCTGAAAGCTCCGTCAGCGAAATGGTTCGGGTCGGATCCGCGCGCCGGACGCGATCAGGTCCTGCTCGGAGTTCTGCGCGAGGCCTCGACCGACGCCCGCGGCAGGCTCGGCCCGGACATGAATTCCTGGCGCTGGGGAACGCTCCACACGGTCTCGTTCACCCATTCGCTGGCCATGGACGACGCGCAGAAACAGCTCTTCAACCTCCCGCCAGTCTCACGCGGCGGCGATGGCAATACCGTCAACAATACTTCCGGCCCGAACTTCAAACAGAACCACGGAGCGTCATTCCGTGAGATCCTGGACGTGAGCGACTGGGACAGATCGGTCGCCACCAGCGTCCCGGGCCAGTCGGGCCAGCCCGGCAGCCCGCACTACTCCGATCTGCTGCCCCTGTGGGCCAGCGGCAAATACTTCCCACTGCTCTACTCGAAAGAGAAGGTCGAATCCGGCGCCAGGCAGACTCTGGTGCTGAAGCCGTAGGTGCGCCCGCGTGGGTGCGCCGGCGCCCGCGCCGGCTGGATTTTCACTCACCTGACACAGGACCGAACTCCTCTTCCAGCGTCTCCACCAGATCAGGCCTGTCGATGCTCTCCCACGCATCCCGCGCAGCCCAAACCAGTTCGATCCTTTTAGTGGGCACTGTTGCCGGGAGCGCCGGCGTCCCCGCCGGCTTGGCTTTCATAGTGTCTTGCCG
>CALBSU010000694.1 GCA_937967285.1 uncultured Acidobacteriota bacterium | reverse complement strand
CGGGCTATTTTCTGCCGTCACTGTCGGGGCGAATTCAAGTCAAGATCAAATCAAGAGTTCTCACTGCATAACATCACTTAATAATACTTGGCTATCTTGGCACCATGGCGTCGAATTAATTTTTGCAACAGGCTGAGCAGTTACTTCTACTTTTTACTCATCCTCGCACTTTCTACTTTCTACTTTTTACTTTCTACTTTTTATGTCATTCTTAGCCGGAATATGAGCGAGATTCGGCTAAAATATTCAACCGCGGTCGGATCGACTGCGGCTTTTCTATTTTTACTGCTGACTTGCGTGACGGCTGAGGCTCAGCAGTCACGCAGGCGGGCGATAGAGTCTCTCTCATTCAGAATCGACATTCCATCCTTATCCCCTTCATCGAAACCTGAGGATCTGGCGCGGGCCAGGTGGGTCGAAGCCGAGGCGCTGATGCTTCAGGGCGATTCGCGTTCGCTGGGCCGGGCGCTGGTCAAATATACCGAGTCGCTCGCCGACTGGGAGGCGGCCGGAAAGTCGAAGCATCCGGCAGAGATCGGATACACGCTCAAGCAGATGGCCTCGATCTCGGACTCCCTGGGAGAGACTGAGAAGGCGATAGAATACTTTCGTAGTTCGCTCCGCTACTGGCGATCGGCCGGCGACCGCGACAGCGAGGCGGCCGTGCTGACCCAGATCGGCCGGATTCATCTCAAACAGGGCGACCGGCAGAAAGCCCAGGAGAACTTCAATCAGGCCCGGCTGATCGTACAGACTACGGGTCTCATGCGACCGGTCAGCGAAACGAACCAGCAGGCGACGACATTCTTCAATCTCGGCAAACTGTACGAGGAGCAGGGTCAGGCGCAGAAGGCGCTCGAAAACTACCAGCGGGCTCACGCCCGGTGGAAGGAATCGAAGGATTCTCACGGCGAGGCATCGGCGCTCAACGCCATCGGAAGTCTGGCCGCGCGGGCCGGAAAGCCCGATCAGGCGGAGGAGATCTTTCTTCAGGCGCTGCCCGTATGGCACGCCGCCGGCGACAAAAAAGGAACGGCCGTCACCCTGAGCAACCTCGCGTTCGTCACCGAGGCGCAAGGAAAAAAAGAGATCGCACTGGACTTCTATCTTCAGGCACTCGAGTTCTGGCGAACGATCGGCGACCGGCGCAGCGAGGCCGGAACTATGAACGACATCGCAGGTCTCTATCTTGGGCTGGGACGCACCGCCGAGGCGATAAAATTCTACAGAGACTCGCTCCCTCTGCGCGCCCGGGCAGGAGACATCCGCGGCGAAGCGCTGACCTGCGACAATCTGGGGAGCCTTGCGGCACGCGCGGGCAGGCACGAAGAGGCGGCGGGTTATTACCGGAGATCGCTGGAACTCCGCCGATCGATCGGCGACAAACGCGGCGAGGCCGTCACGCTCGGGAACCTCGGATATGTCGCTCAGGCCTCGGGTGACGCTCGCGGCGCGGTAACCTATTACCGGGAGTCGCTCGATCTGATCCGCAACCTCGACGACAAGCCGCGGCTCGCCGGCACGCTGGCCAGCCTGGGCCAGCTCTACCGCGAATTGAAGAACCCTCAACAGGCCCGGGCACTGCTCGAAGAATCGGTCGCCCTCTGGAAAGAGGTCGGCGACCGGCAGAGGGAGACCTCCGCACGATCAACTCTGGCCGGCGTCTACTCCTCGCTCGGCGAAAAGCAGAAAGCCACCGAAAACTACCGACTGACGATCTCCAACTGGCATCTGACGATTCCGCAGATGCTTCAGATGCTCACCAGCAACTGACAGGTTCAGCCGCCGGATACCGGAGAGGTGCCCGTGATCCCGGTTTTATGGCATAATTTACGGGTCAAACGGCTGAACTGGATTTAAATGGCCAAGCAAAAGAAAACCTACTACCGGAGATGGCGCGAGGCGCCGTTCCGGCATACCTGGCAGGTGGTGTCATCGCCTTATCTGCTCGTGCCGGCAGTGATCCTGCTGCTTGTCGGGATTGGCGTTCTGTATCATTACTATGGGCGGTACACGCAGATCATCGATGCCGGACTGAGAGGCGACACCTTCGTCAGATCGTCGGGAATCTATGCCGCGCCATTCAATGTGACCGAAGACACGGGCATCAGGATGAGCGAGGTGATGTCGCACCTTCAGGCGGTCGGATACCTCGAGCGCGGAAGGACCGACAATTCGAGCCGTGGCCAGTATACGGTCAGCGGCAACTCGCTGGAGATCTTCCCCGGAGGCGACACGCGGATCGACGGGATGAAGGCGTTTCGCAATCTGAGGATCAACTTCGATCGCAGCGGACGAATGGTCCAGTCGATCACCGACATCGAAACGCGGGACCGGCTGGAACGGGCCGAACTCGAACCGGAGCTGATCTCGACTGTCATCAATCCCGAACGCGAGAAGCGCAAGATCATCGAGTACCGCGACCTTCCGAAATCCCTCGTCGACGGCATCGTCGCGATCGAGGACCGACAGTTCTTCGAACATCCGGGGATCAACTGGCGCGGGATTCTGCGAGCGCTGATCCGCGATTATCAGGTCGGAGAGCTGCGCGAAGGCGGCAGTTCGATCACTCAGCAGCTGGTCAAGAACTTCTTCCTCAAACCTGAAAAGACCTGGAAGCGGAAGCTCTCCGAGGCATACATGTCGATCCTGCTCGAACAGCGGCTGAGCAAGCAGGAGATCATGGCAATGTACTGCAACCAGATCTACCTCGGGCAGCGCGGCGGATTTTCGATCAACGGTTTCGGACAGGCGGCAAGGACCTATTTCGGCAAGGACATCTCGAACCTCCAGCTTCACGAATCAGCGCTGCTGGCGGGAATCATCAGAAGCCCGAACTACTATTCGCCGTATTCGAATGAGGAACGTGCGACGGGCCGCAGGAATCTGGTTCTCGACAAGATGATCGAGGCGGGCAGGCTTTCCGAGGCGGATGCGGAGGCGGCCAGGCGAATGCCTCTCGGCGTCGTCAGCAAGGCAGCAGGTATCGACGCCTCCGATGCGCCGTATTTCGTCGATTACCTGATGCGGGTCATGGAGGACCAGGTGACATCGGGCGGCGAGCCGCTGCACTCGCTGCGCATCTATTCGACGATCGACCTTGACCTTCAGCGGGCGGCCTATCAGGCAGTAGTCAGGAACATGGAGGAGGTCGAGAGACTGATCGTCAACCGGCGCGGCGGGACGGCAGGGCTGCAGGCGGCGCTGGTGGCGATGAACGCGAAGACCGGCGAGATCCTGGCCATGGTCGGCGGACGGAATTACGCGGCCAGCCAGCTCAACCGGGCGACGGATGCCCGGCGGCAGCCCGGCTCGGTCTTCAAGCCATTCGTTTACGCGACGGCGCTCGAACTCAGAAACACCGGCATCGGCCCCCCCATCACACCGGCGAGCATCTTCATCGATCAGCCGAAAACATTCGAATTCGAAGGCAAACGTTATGATCCGGGCAATTTCGGGGACAAGTACGAGAATGCTCCGATGACCTTTCGCGATGCGCTGGTCAATTCGAAGAATGTGATCACGGTCGAACTGGCGGAAAGGATCGGCTTCGGCGAGGTCGCGCGGTTCGCTGAGCGCGCAGGGCTGACAAAAGTTCCTCCCTATCCGTCGATGGCACTGGGGGTCGGCGAAGCGACTCCGCTGCAGATGACATCGGCCTATACCGCATTCGCCAATCTGGGTCAGCGGGTGGTTCCGATCGCGATCAAGCGGGTGACCACGCGGGACGGCGGAACCATCTATGAATCGAAGACCGAGACCAGCGAGGTCATGACTCCGCAGGTCGCCTACATCATCACCAATATTCTTCAGGATGTGCTCGATCGAGGCACCGGAACGAGGGTCAGGAGCATGGGCTTCCGCGGGACGGCTGCGGGGAAGACCGGCTCGTCGCGGGACGGCTGGTTCGCCGGATATACTCCGAATCTGGTTTGCGTGGCCTGGGTCGGATTCGACGACAATTCCGATCTGAGGCTGACCGGAGGAGCCACGGCGGCTCCGATCTGGGCCGATTTCATGATCCGGGCGCTGCGCGTGAGGCCCGATCTGGCGGGCGAGTTCCAGGTTCCCGAGGAGGGGATCATCGCCATGGACATCGACCCGGCAACGGGAGGTGTCGCCTCGGAATCGACTCCGAACCGGCGGACGGAGCTGTTTCTGAGAGGGACAGAGCCCGGCGCTCAGACGCTGCCGGACTATTCGGTCCCCGATATGGATATGAGGCCGGCCGAGGCTCCGCGCCAGGTGACGAAACCGTCCGGAGACGATTCACTGATCTCATCCGGCAACGAAGACTTCTACCCGATACCGCAGGGCGCAACGCGAAAACGGACCGTCACGAGACCTCCGCAGCAGGCGCGCCCGGCATCCGGTACGACCGCACCCACCGGCCGCACGACCATCAAAGACATTCCGGCTCGTCCGACTGAGGGCCAGCCGTCCTTTTTGAGCAGGCTGGCCGAGGCGCTGGGACTGAGTTCATCCCGGCCTGTCGAACCGCGACCGGCGCCGACGCCCTGGACCGATGGGGGCGTCGGAACGAAGCCGACTCCCAGGCCGAATCTGAGTACCGACATTCCGATTCCGCAGTCCGCACGCACTACGCGGCCGGAGCCGGCCCGTGATGAACGAATACAGCGGGTCCGTGTCGACGAGCCGGTCCGGCCGGCTCCGCGCCCTGTCGCGACGCCGGCTCCGCCGGGCGAGGACACGTTCCTGCTCGACGTCTGCGCCGTCAGCGGTAAACTGCCGGTCAAAAACCTCTGCAAAACGACGGTCAAAAGACGGTTCAAGTTCGGCGAAGAGCCGACGGCATACTGCAACTCCTCTGAACACAAATAGTCTCGATTGACGGCCCAATCAGTCGATCCGCATCGGGCGCCCGGCCTGATCTGACTGGTCGCCGACCTCGAAGTCGAAAGGAATCTCGAAGATGAGCGTTAATGTCACCCCTCCCGATCTGACATCAGCGACGCAAAAGCCGAGCTGGCTGCGAAGGATTCTGCTGCTGGCGATCGGCCTGCTCGGCCTGCTGGCCGGAGGTCTGATCGCGATCGGCCTGATGCCCTTCACACCGGACATTCCGCCCGCCGGCCTGACAAACGGCAACCCGGGCAGCGGCGGACTGCGCCGCCCGTTCCCCGAAATGAACACGAGGAAGTCCAACCCGACGACTCCCGAAAAGGTGGAACTCGGAAGGCTGCTCTATTTCGACCCCTTGCTCTCCGGCGACAACACGCAATCGTGCGCGACGTGTCATCACCCGGACCTCGGATTCTCGGACGGCCGCCAGGTTTCGATGGGAGTCGGCGGCAAGGGGCTCGGGCCGTCGAGAACCGCCGGGAAGGAACTGCCCAGAAACGCGCCCTCGATCTGGAACGCGGCCTGGTTCCATAAGCTCTTCTGGGACGGCAGGGCGAACGACCTCGAGGATCAGGCTCGCAATCCGATCACCGCCGAAGACGAAATGAACCAGAAACCCGACGATCTGGTCAGGGAGCTCAAAGCCATCCCGGAGTACGTATCGATGTTCGAGACAGCCTTCGGAGTGAGTGGCGAATCCGCCGTGACTTTCGATAACGTGACCGGCGCGATTGCCGCTTTCGAGCGGACAGTCGTCAGCAGGGATTCGCCTTTCGACCGGTATGCCGCCGGCGATACGACCGCGCTGACGCCCGAACAGCGTCGCGGACTGACGCTCTTCAGATCGCTCAAGACCAGATGCTTCGAGTGCCACGGATTCCCGACCTTCGCCAATCCGGATTTCAAGGTCATCGGCGTGCCTCCCATGCCGGGCAAAACGCCGGATCCCGGACGTTCCGAAATCGACGGCGGAGAACCGTACAAATTCGCATTCAAGGTCCCGACGCTCAGGAACGTCGCTCTGACTGCTCCGTACATGCATAACGGCCGTTTTCAGACGCTCGAGGAGGTGATCGACTTCTATTCCGTCGGAGGCGGCCAGGGATTCGGCATGAAGCTGCCCAATCTCGACGACAAGATCCGCCGGTTTTCGATCAGTCAGGAAGAGAAGAAGGATCTCGTGGCGTTCCTCCACGCGCTGACCGACGATTCGAAGAAGCCGGAGATCCCCGCGAAGGTGCCTTCGGGGCTGCCGGTCGTCCCGCGGATGGTTCCCCCGGCGCGAGGTTCCGCGCTTCCGGCGCCGCGCCCGCCTTCAATCGCTCCGCCGAGGGAGCCGAGGACTTTCAGAATCAAGGCCGGCGATTCGATCCAGGCGACGCTCGACAGAGCGATCCCCGGCGATGTGGTCGAGATCCCGCCCGGCACCTATCACGAAATGCTGCTCATCGATGTCGACAACATCACCATCCGCGGACTGAAGGAGAACGACCGGCGAGCGGTCCTCGACGGACGGAATGTTCTGACCGACGCAATCATCACCTCGAGCCATAACTTCACCATCGAAGGCCTCTCGATCCGCGATTACGTCAACAACGGGATCACCGTTCACGGCGGACAGAATGCTACTTTCCGCGATTTGGTCGTCCACAATACCGGGCTCTACGGCGTCTATCCCGTCGAATGCAGGGGCGTACTGGTCGAAAACTGCCTGATCACGGGAATCAAGGATGCGGGAATCTATGTCGGCCAGTCGCGCGACATCATCGTCCGCAACAACGAGGCCCATCACAACGTGACCGGAATCGAGATCGAAAACTCGGTCAACGCGCTGGTCGAGAACAATTACGTTCATCAGAACACGGGCGGCATCCTCGTCTTCCTGCTGCCCAACAATCCGTCCAAGGTCGGCAGCGATAACAGAGTCGTCCGCAATCGCATCATTAATAATAACCATCCCAATTTCGGCGATGCTTCGGCAATCGTCGGACGCGTCGTCCCGGGCTCCGGACTGATCATCATGGCCGCGGACCGGACTGAGGTGACCGAAAACGAGATCCGGGGCAATGACTCTTTCGGCGTAGCCGTCGTCGGACTGGCGATCGCCTACCCCAGAGGCCGGACATTCGACGTCGGAGCCATCCCCGAGGGAAACAGAATTTACGGGAACAGGTATGCGGAGAACGGTCGCAACCCCGCCGGCATCGTCAAGGGCATGGGCGCCATCAATGTCGATCTGCTGTGGGACGGGTCGGGATGGGACAATACCTGGAATGAGTCCGGCGTCAGGACCTTTCCGGCCGTCCTGCCTTCGGATAACTGGCCGTCGGTCGCCAGAAAGTCGTACACACGAATCTTCGGCTACCTGCGGGATAAACTGATGTGAAACAAGGAAGTTTAACCGCAAAGGCCGCGAAGGGGGCAAAGATTTTTAAGGATATTATTACCCGAATCAACATCCAGTGGATGAGACTCTGATACTGATATCCTAAAAAATCTTTGCCCCCTCCGCGGCCTTTGTGATTAATCTCTTTTGCCCGCTTCGCGGTCTTTGCGATTACCTCTTCCTCAGAACTCGACCCGCATTCCGAACTGGATCTGGCGCGGATTGCCGTTTTGAGAAGTGATGACCCCGAAGCCTCGCGGATCGGTCAGCGAGAGACTCGGATTGTTGAAGTTGACGATGTTGAAGACGTTGATGAAGTCGAACAGGAAGGTCACGTTGACGCGTTCGGCTAACGTGGTCTTCTTGCCGAGCGAGAGGTCGACGTTCCAGCGCGGCAGCCCGTAGATCGGATTGGCGCGACCGGCGCGGCCGTCACGG
>CALBSU010000693.1 GCA_937967285.1 uncultured Acidobacteriota bacterium | reverse complement strand
CAGTAGGCAGTAGGCAGTAGGCAGTAGGCAGTAGGCAGTAGGCAGTAGGCAGTAGTAAGGATACGAGGACATGTTAAATCCGCTATCATGGTTCGAAGAAAAGCGAATTTTAATGAAAGGAACTGCATACTGCCTACTGCATACCGCCTACTGCATACCGCCTACTGCCTACTACCTACCGCCTGCCAACTAAGGAGAATCCATGGCAGAACCAGTAATTATCGATGCTATTCGGACCCCGATCGGCAGATTCAAGGGGGCATATCGTGAGACGCGACCCGACCAGTTGCTGGCTCACACGTTGCAGGGACTGATCAAAAAGACCGGAGTCGAGCCCGGAAGGATAGAAGACGTGATCGCCGGATGCGTCTCGCAGATCGGAGAGCAGGGAGTCAACATCGCTCGTCGAACCGCGTTGCTCGCCGGGTTGCCGATCACCGTTCCCGGCGTGGCTCTCAACCGGTTCTGCAGCTCCGGTCAGCAGGCAGTTCACTTCGCGGCCCAGGCCATCGCAGCAGGCGATCACGATTACGTCCTCGCCTCGGGCGTCGAGAGCATGACTCGCGTTCAGATGGGCAGCGACGGCGGAGATGCATGGAAGGCCGTCTATCTGGCGATGAAGGAGCATTACGATCTCATTCATCAGGGAGAGAGCGCCGAACGGATCGCCGAGAAATGGAAGATCTCGCGTCGCGAGGTCGATGAGTTCGCGGCCGAAAGCCATCGCAGGGCCTTCACTGCGGCTGAGGCAGGGCGGCATACCGAGATCATTCCGACGCCGGGTATCGACGCGGAAGGCAGGCACATCTCTCTGGCCCGCGACGAGGGCATCCGTCCGGTCATCGATATGGACAAGATGGCCGCGCTCCAGACCGTCTTCAGGCCCGACGGCAACGGCGTTGTCACAGCGGCCAACTCATCCCAGATTTCGGACGGCTCCGGAGCAGTTCTGGTCGCCAACCGCGAGGTCGCCGAGGCGGACGGCCTCAAGCCGCGCGCCAGATTCCTTGCCCGCGTCGTCATCGGGAGCGATCCGACCATGCAGCTCGACGGGGTCATTCCCGCTACCAGGCTTGCGCTCGAGAAGGCCGGACTGACTATCGCCGATCTTGACTGGATCGAGATCAACGAGGCGTTTGCGACAGTAGTCATATCGTGGGCGCGCGAACTCAAACCGGATATGTCGAAGGTCAATCCGTGGGGCGGCGCGATCGCTCACGGCCATCCGATCGGCGGCACCGGATCGATCCTCATGGCCAAACTGCTGGCCGGGCTCGACTCCATCGACGGCCGGTTCGGTCTGCAGGTCATGTGCGCCGGCCACGGTATGGCTACTGCGACCATTATCGAAAGACTTTCATAAGTAGAAAGTAGAAAGTATAAAGTGCGGCCGGTCATATCGGGCGCATTGAAATCATGCCAATCTGTGAGAGATCAAAATGCAGATCAAGAACAACACCTTCCTGGTCTCCGGCGGAGGATCCGGGCTCGGAGCCGCCACCGTCCGCGCACTGGCATCGGCGGGCGCCAATGTCGTGATCGCGGATATTAATAAGGATACGGGCGAGGCACTGGCTGCCGAAACCGGAGGCCGCTTCATCCAGACAAATGTCACGGATGAGACTGCGGTTCAGGCCGCGGTCGATTTAGCCGTCGCCGAATTCGGAGCGCTCAACGGCGCAATCAACTGCGCCGGCATCGGAGTAGCCGAAAAGACGGTCGGCAAGGACGGCCCGCATTCGCTCGCATCCTTTAAAAAAGTCATCGAGGTCAATCTGATCGGAACATTCAACGTCATCCGGCTGGCTGCGGCCCGGATGTCCGGTCAGGAGCCGAACGATGGAGGCGAACGCGGAGTGATCATAAACACCGCCTCGATCGCCGCTTTCGACGGACAGATCGGGCAGGCCGCCTACTCCGCCTCGAAGGGCGGCATCGTCGGCATGACGCTGCCAATCGCGCGCGATCTTGCACGCACGGGCATCCGCGTCGTGACCATCGCGCCGGGCCTCTTCGACACACCGCTTCTGGCCGGGCTTCCCGAGGATGTCAAGAAGGTCCTCGGCGCCCAGGTTCCGTTTCCGTCCCGTCTCGGCGATCCGTCGGAATACGCAGCCCTCGCCTGCCACATCATCGAAAATGCAATGCTCAACGGCGAAGTCATCCGGCTTGATGGAGCGCTTCGCATGCCGCCGAAATAGTTACCATTAAAGGAGCCCTGATCGTGAAAATGCCAATCAAAACCCTGCTTTTCGCCATGATCTTCCTGACTTTCGGGATCATCGCCTCCGCCCAGAACCCGCCGCCGGTCGAAGCGCCGAGCCCGTCGCTGGCGGGCGATTCCCGCATCTTCGAGCTTCGCACCTACGTTGCCGCGCCCGGCAAACTCGAGGAACTCCACGCGCGGTTTCGCAACCACACCATGAAGATATTCAAAAAACATGGGATGGAGGTCGTCGGATTCTGGGGCCCGACCGACAAGGACAAGGGATCGGAAAACACGCTTGTCTACGTGATGGCATTCCCGAGCCGCGAGGCCCGCGACAAGGCGTGGCGAGCTTTCGGCGCCGACCCGGAATGGCAGGCGGCCCGCAAGGAGAGCGAGAAGAACGGCCGTCTGACCGAGAAGGTCGAGTCGGTCATCATGAAAGCCACCGACTATGCGCCGGTGAAATAGTGTGTAAAACGCACGGAGTACCGGTTGGAGTACCGCATTTATGCGGGTTCTTGATCTGAAAAACTACCCGCATAAATGCGGTACTCCAAACGGTATTCCATGCGGAACTCCAAACTTATGAACGGTGCTGAGAGCTTAATCAGGACACTTGTCGATGCCGGGATCGACGTCTGTTTCGCCAATCCGGGAACGACCGAGATGCCGATCGTTCGAGCCTTCGACGAAACCGAGGGGATGCGCGCCGTGCTCTGCCTCTTCGAGGGAGTATGCACCGGCGCGGCGGACGGTTATGCGAGGATGTCAGAGAAGCCGGGGCTGACGCTGCTTCATCTCGGGCCCGGCTTCGCCAACGGGATCGCCTATCTTCACGATGCGCGGCGGGCACGTTCGCCGATCATCAACCTGATCGGCGATCACGCCACATGGCATCTGGCAGCCGATGCGCCGCTAACCTCGGATATCGAATCGCTGGCCGCTCCGGTATCTCACTGGGTCAGGCGCAATCGTTCGTCCGAGGAGCTGCCCGGCGATATCGCATCAGCAATCTCAGCGGCGTCCGTCAAACCAGGCAGCATCTCGACGCTCATCATCCCGCACGACAGTCAGCTCGGACCGGCCACCGCTCCTGCATCGATTCCTGCGATTCAGGAACCGCCGAAAGTGGGCGACACCGCCATCGAGAACGCGGCCGATGCGATCAGAAGCGGTCGTCCGACGGCGCTCTTTCTGGGCGGCATGGCCCTCCGCGAGGAAGGGCTGCGTGTCGCAGCGCGCATTTCGAGCGTCGCGGACTGTCATCTGATCTGCGAAACCTTTCCGGCCAGATGGGAGCGCGGCGTCGGGACTCCCGTCATCGAGAGGCTGCCTTACTTTCCCGAACAGGCTCTCGCATCGCTCTCCAGATTCGAGAACGTCATTCTGGCCGGCGCGCGTTCGCCGGTGGCATTCTTCGGCTATCCCGGGATGCCGAGCTTCTTCATTTCGCCTGAGCAGAATGCTCCGATACTCGCTTCGCCCGACGACGACGTTGTCGATGCGCTCGAACGCCTGGCTGAACAGCTCGGCGCGCCTCGTCAAGCGGAGGTCAATCAAAAGCTGCTTTTGCCGCCGTCTCCTTCCGGGCCGCTGACGGTTGAAACGCTCTCAGCGGCGGTCGCATCCGTGATGCCTGAGAATTCGATCATCATGGACGAGGGCAACACAAGCTCCGGGCCGTTCGGCGTGATGACCCAGTCCGGGAGGCGACACAGCTATCTGACGCAGCCCGGCGGCGCGATCGGACTGGGCATGCCATGTGCGACCGGCGCCGCCATCGCCTGCCCGGATCGCCCCGTCATCACGCTCCAGGCCGACGGCAGCGGGATGTACACGCTCCAGGCGCTCTGGACTCAGGCTCGCGAAAAACTGAACGTCATCACGATCATCTGTAACAATCGGAGCTATCGCATTCTCGGACTCGAATTGAAGCGCGCCGGCGTTGCCGAATTCGGCCCTCAGGCGGCCGGACTGATCGGCCTGCGCTCTCCCGCGCTCGACTGGGTTCACCTCGCGCAGGGCCTCGGAGTCCCTGCCGTCAGGTCTGAAACCGCCGAGGACCTCGTCGCCCAGATCGAAATCGCACTCAATCGCGGCGGGCCGCTGTTGATCGAGGCCATAATTCAGTAGAAAGTAGAAAGTAAAAAGTAGAAAGTAGTGAATGTTATGATGTCGTCTGCTTTTTAATCCATCTACTCTCTTTCTACTTTCTACTTTCTACTTTCTACCGACCTGGAGGCATGTTCTTATGAACTTCGAATATTCCGATAAAGTGAAATACCTGCAGAAGAAGCTCTCCGGCTTCATGGATGAACATATCTATCCGAACGAGGAGAAATTCTACGAGCAGCTCAATTCCGGCGATCGGTGGAAGGTGATCCCGATCATCGAGGAACTGAAGCCGAAGGCGAAGGCCGAAGGGCTGTGGAACCTCTTCCTGCCCGAGAGCGAACTTGGCGCCGGCCTGACAAACCTGGAATATGCGCCGCTGTGCGAGATCATGGGGCGCGTACCGTGGGCGTCCGAGGTCTTCAACTGCTCAGCGCCGGATACTGGAAACATGGAGGTGCTGGTCCGTTACGGCACCGCGGAACAGAAGGAGGCGTGGCTCAAGCCTCTGCTCGAGGGAGAGATCCGCTCCTGCTTCGCCATGACTGAGCCCGAAGTCGCCTCGTCCGACGCGACCAATATCCAGGCCTCGATCGTCAGAAAGGGTGACGAGTACGTCATCAACGGCCGCAAGTGGTGGACATCCGGCGCCGGAGATCCGCGCTGCAAGATCGCCATCTTCATGGGCAAGACCGATCCTTCGGCCCCGACCCACAAACAGCAGTCCATGATCCTCGTTCCGATGGATGCGCCCGGAGTCAAAATCGAGCGCATGCTCCACGTCTTCGGATACGATGACGCGCCGCACGGCCACGCCGAGGTGACCTTTACGGATGTCCGCGTTCCGGCTTCCAATATGCTTTTGGGAGAGGGCAGGGGATTCGAGATCGCTCAGGGGCGTCTGGGCCCCGGACGCATCCATCACTGCATGCGCCAGATCGGAGTCGCCGAACGCGCGCTCGAGGCGATGTGCCATCGCGTCAAGCACCGCGTCGCCTTCGGCCGCACTCTCGCCGAACAGGGCACCATCCGCGCTGACATCGCCAATTGCCGTCTCGAGATCGAACAGGCCCGCCTGCTCACGCTCAAGGCCGCGTATATGATGGATACCGTCGGCAACAAGATCGCGCGGGCCGAGATCGCCATGATCAAGGTCGTCGCCCCGAACATGGCGCTTCGCGTCATCGATCGCGCCCTTCAGTCTCACGGCGGCGGCGGAGTCAGCCAGGATTTCCGCCTCGCCAACGCATGGGCCCACGCGCGCACCCTCCGTTTCGCCGACGGCCCCGATGAGGTTCACCGCGAAACGATCGCCAAACTGGAGTTGAGGAAGTACGAATAAAGTTTCCAGTTTCCAGTTTCCAGTATTGTCCTGATTGTAGTTAAAAGGGATTTGTGTTGATGGGACTGGAAACTGGCAACTGGAAACTGTTATTTCAACTGATGGATCGTGACGAGGTCGATCGTCGTCGGAATGGCGTTCTCGACTCCGACCTTCAGGAGCGCCTGATAGTATTTCGGATTGCCCTCACTTGAGAGCAGTTGGTTAAGTTTCCTGAGGTGATACGGTTTGGTGAGGTATTCGGCCGCGGCCGCCGTGCCCTCGCTGTGCAGGCCGCCGACCAGCATGAACCATTCATTCCCTGAGATGTTTCTGCCCAGTGTTATCATCGCGTAGTCCTCGATGATCTCGCCCGTCTGCGAGTCGAATCTCGCCTTGTAATCCACCGCCTCTCCCGGTTTCGGATTCAGGTTGCGAATCGTGACCGAATCGGTGTACACGAAATCCTCGGAGAGAGGCAGTTTCGCCGACCAGTCGTTGACCCAGATCGTTCCGAGAATGATGACGTTGTGGTTCTTGAGATCCTCCGCGCTCACCGTCCGGCTCTGCTTGACCTGCATTTCACGACCGATCATTGTGAAGACGCCTGTCAGATTCGACAGGCCGAGCGCCTCGCCCAGCCCGGTATATATATTGGATGTCAGCGTCAGCCGGGAGGTCGTCGCGATCCTCAGCAGGTTCTTGTTCCTCAACCGGGCTGAGATCTCGGCATTCTGCTCCTGATTCAACGGGATGGCTTTCTGTACGATGGTTTCAGGATCGGCTGCATTGACGAACCGGAAGACCGCCGGGTTGCTCAAGACCACCAGCGTCGGAGAACCGTTTGCCAGCAGACCCTCCCAGTACCCCTGGACAACATCATCGACTTCGCCGATCTGCCCCGCAGTCCGATAACGATAATTCGAATATCCCAATAAAGCTACCGCTACCAGCAATATCAGTATCAGCGCCCACGGCCAGAGATTCTGCAGTCTCGAAAGCCCGTTTCCAGGGGACGTCGACAGATCCTGATCCGCTGTCCCTTCCGTTTCCTCGATACCGATCTCCGTCAGGTCGATATTGTTCCTGACGAATCTCGGAGCATACTTCCCGGGCGGCAGCTCGATCCTGATCCTGTCCCCCGCGCCCTCTTTCTGGTAATAGCTCTCAAGCTTGTACCTAACCCCGTGCGCGCTCACCCTGACTATCGGATCGGTCGCAGGATTGTAGGTGTCGTCCCGACCGAATACCTCATGCCCGATCAGAAATTCATTCAGGTCTTCTCCGCGCCCGGAAAGCTGAAATTCGCAGATCGTGGTCAGAAACTTCTGCTTCATCGGCGCGTTGACGAAATACTTGCTGGCCAGGACGCGCGCCAATGCCTCCCGGCTCTCATGCTGGCTCAGACTCTGCTCCGCCATCAATCTATCGGATTCTCTTACTTGCATGTTATTTCAGTTTGGAACAGCGAAATCATATCCCAAGTATCCTCGATTATCAATCCACAGAAAGTTGTTTGCCTGAGGTAAATCCTAGAAGTTCAAGGGAATAGTTGATGTTATTAACGT
>CALBSU010000692.1 GCA_937967285.1 uncultured Acidobacteriota bacterium | reverse complement strand
GGGCCGACCTCGATCTGAGCGTAGATGACATTCGGATTGGACCGGGCCACGTCGATCCCGATTCGCCCGAGGATCCCTTCAGGCAGGCCGTTGCCGGTCAGCTTCGTCCAGTTCTTTCCTGAATCGGTCGATTTCCAGAGCGCACTGCCCGGGCCCCCGCCGTTGAAACCCCACGGCGCTCGCCGGCGCTGATATGACGCGGCATAGAGAGTCTTCGAGTCGGCCGGATCGATCGCCAGGTCGGTGAAACCCGTGTTTTCGTCGATGAACTTGATGTTGTTCCAGGTCTTTCCGCCGTCGGTCGTCTTGTAGATTCCCCGTTCCCTGTTCGGCGCGAAGAGATGCCCGAGCGCCGCGACATAGACCGTGTTCGGATCCTTCGGATCGATGACGATTCGCGCGATCGTCTGCGTCTCCCTGAGCCCCATGTTGGTGAAGGTCTTGCCGCCGTCGGTCGATTTGTAGATTCCGTCCCCGAATGTCGAACTCTGGCGGTTGTTCGGCTCGCCGGTTCCGACCCAGACGATATCCGGGTTCGACTGGCAGACCGCCAGATCGCCGATCGACGAGACCGGATACGTATCGAAGATCGGCTCCCAGGTCGTGCCGTTATTTATCGACTTCCAGACGCCGCTGGTCGCGAACCCGAGATAGATGATGTGCGGATTGCTTTCGACGACGTCGATATCGTCGATCCGGCCGCCCATGCTCGCCGGGCCGATCGACCGCCAGACGAACTTTTTCAGCAGCGGGTCGTCCGACTGGTTGATCGGAGGCTTGGCGGGCGTCTCGGGCTGTTGTCCCGGGAAGTTCTGGCCGAGGGCAGTCAGACTGGTCAGGACCAGACTCGCCGCCAGACAGAGGTTCATCAATTTGCGCATACGGGGAATCCTTTCAGATAGGTGGATCGCCGGCCTCCGGCCGGCATGCAATCTTGTTTCACAAAATATCCCTGCAAAAGTACCCGGCAGGACGATCGACATAACCGAACAGCTATTTCACAAATCGCAGTCCTGGTTTATTAATGCTGAAGTGCGAATTTTCAGTTCAATACTTGATATTAAAGTCGTCAGGCAGGCGCAAAGAGTAACAATAAACTCCATCAAAAGGGAGATCACATGCTGGTTCCGGCATCAATTAATGATTATCGCAATCTTGCAAAGAAGCGCCTGCCCCGACAGATCTTCGATCTGATAGACGGCGGAGCGCTGGATGAGGTTACGCTCGGGGCGAATTGCTCCGATTTTCAGGCTCTGCGACTGAAACAGCGGGTGTTGCGCGATGTTTCTAATCTGAAGATCGGAACGCGGGTGTTGGGGCAGGAGATGAAGATGCCGGTAGCGCTGGCGCCGATCGGGCTGGCCGGTCTGGCGGGACGGCGCGGCGAGGCGCAGGGCGCGCGTGCGGCAGAAAAGGCGGGGGTTCCCTTCTGCCTCTCGACGGTCTCGATCTGTTCGGTCGAGGAGGTCCGCCGGGCGACGTCGGCGCCGTTCTGGTTCCAGCTCTACATGATGAAGGATCGGGGATATGTCCGCGAGATGCTGGGGCGGGCGCAGGCGGCTGGCTGCACTGCTCTTTTCTTCACCGTCGATCTGGCGGTGGTCGGCCCCAGGTATCGCGATGTCCGAAACGGGCTGACGGGGAGAGTCAATGCCGCGCGCAAACTGGCGCTGGCCTGGGACAGCCTGAGCCATTTCGGCTGGCTCCGCGATGTGGCGATCGGCGGAAGGCCGCTCAATTTCGGCAATATGACCGGCGTTCTGCCCGACGCCAGAAACATCGCCGACGTCAAGACATGGATCGATTCGCAGTTCGATCCGTCGTTTTCCTGGAAGGATTTGAACTGGGTGCGCGAGAACTGGAAAGGGCCGCTCGTGCTCAAGGGGATACTGGATCCCGACGATGCGCGCGCCGCGGCCGATTTCGGCGTCGACGGAATCGTCGTCTCGAACCACGGCGGCAGGCAGCTCGACGGCGCCCCGTCTACCGTCTCGATGCTGCCGCGGATCGTCGATGCCGCCGGAGACAGGCTCGAGATCCTGCTCGACGGAGGCATTCGCGGCGGTCAGGACGTGGTCAAGGCGCTGGCGCTGGGAGCGCGAGCCTGCCTCATCGGCCGGGCCTGGATGTACGGCATGGCCGCTCGCGGCGAACAGGGCATCTCCGACGTCCTGCGCATCCTCAAACGCGAAATCGAGATCACGCTGGCGCTCGCTGGCATCCCCGGGATCGACCATCTCAACCCCGATTGCCTTGTCCGGGACTGAAAAAAGGAATGGCGCGAGCCGCTGCTACTGCAGACTCGCGCCGCAAATTTCAAAAGGAGAATTCGATGCACCTGTATAGACGCATAAAAACTCCGGATTTTGCGCGCTGAATCACAATTTTCTTATTTCAGCGCCGGTCAGACCGCTGCCGGGTTCATAGTTTTGAAAAATGACCGGCTTGTATTAACTTATGTTCCGGCAACCGGAAACTTTAACCCTTACTGAACAGTAACATCTGAAAAAGGACACTGATCAGAATGAAACGTTTTCTTCCATTCATACTAATCGCCGCAGTGGTCGCGGGAGCGCTGGCCGCCGGCGTCTGGATGTATCAGACTCAGTCGACGCCCGCGCAGACGGCCGCCCCGGCGACTGAAACGACGGCTGCATCATCCAAGCCCATCAGCGGAGCAGTGCTGGTCGAGGAGTTCGGGGATTATCAGTGTCCGCCGTGCGGCGCATTCCATCCTGAAATGAACAAGATCAAAGCCGAGTACGGCGACAAGATCCGTTTTGTTTTCAGGCACTTCCCTCTTTCGCAGATACACCCCAATGCCCGCGCCGCGGCGCATGCGGCGGTCGCGGCCGGAAAACAGGGCAAGTTCTGGGAGATGCACAATATGCTCTATGAAAACCAGAACTTCTGGGCCGAACTGCCTGACATCACACCGATCGTGACCAGCTATGCGCAGAAACTCGGCCTCGACGTCAACAAATTCTCGCAGGATCTGAACGCCAACGATGTCAGCTCAGCGGTCTACGGCGATTACCAGCTCGGAATTTCGATGGGAGTGACCGGCACTCCGACGGTCTTTCTCAACGGCCAGCAGCTGACCAATGAAGAGATGACGCCGGAGAAGATCCGTGAAGAGATCAACAAGCGGCTCAAGGGGTGATCAGACCGATCTTCGGCGCGAGTAGCCGGTATCTATTAATAAGATAAGCGAGAGCGAGATCGTGACGGCGGCCGAGAGCAGGCAGTATTCGCACCAGGCACGGATGACGAACGCCTGCAGGTAGATCAGCACGAGCGTCGCCGCCAGCATCGCCGCCACCAGCCACGAGAGCCACCTTCGAGCCCCAAAGTATCCGAAGACGACCAGCGTCGCCAGAGAGAAGACCGTCAGATAGGCTGCCGCGCCCCAGGCCGCCGTTGGGATTCCGCCCAGCGTGGCATAGGCGCTGCTGAGCACCTTCGAGCAGGTGCTGGTGACCGTGCAGCGGACGCTGCGACCGGTCAGATGCTGCACTGTCAGATAGACCGAATCGCCAAGGCCAATCAGCGATACAAACATGACCAGGGCATGCAGCCTGACCGTCATCTTTCCCATCTATCGATTCCCCGTTCAAAAGTTATTGTGACTGCTCAGCCAGGGTTTAAGTTTCCAGTTGCCAGTTTCCAGTTGTTATCCAGAAATCTGCATCTGTTTAAACTAAAAGGCCGGCCGAACCGCGCCTTTTCAAATTAAGACTGGAAACTGGAAACTGACAACTTTACCATTGGCTGAGCATGCACGATCATTCCGTATTCAGCCCTGGATTGCCGCGATCTTCTCGAGCGCCTCTTTTCCGAAATCGATC
This sequence comes from uncultured Acidobacteriota bacterium, assembly GCA_937967285.1. Lineage (GTDB taxonomy): Bacteria > Acidobacteriota > Blastocatellia > RBC074 > RBC074 > JADJXM01. The sequence continues at coordinate 12 of CALBSU010000692.1, read as the reverse complement.
GGCAGTTCGAAC
>CALBSU010000691.1 GCA_937967285.1 uncultured Acidobacteriota bacterium | reverse complement strand
GTCAGCCAGGGCTCAAGCCGCAATCGCAACGCCGCGAAACGCATGAGATGGTCCTTTCCGGAAATTCGGCGCACCGCGCATTCACGGTACTGTGCTCATAAGTTCAGCCTGCTTTCGATTTTTGCCGCCGTACCGGGATTGTGGATCATTACGCCGGGTCACGCGAAGGGATTCAGCATCACGGGACAAAGCCATGACCGTCGCAGGAAAGGTGATCAATGATCAATCATCATGAAACGCTGCAGGAGTATGTTCGCAGAATTCTGGCATCAAAAGGATTGACCGAAACCGGGGTCAGCAGGAATTCAGGAGGGAGGATCAGCAGGAGCTCTGTCAGCGACATCGTAACCGGCAAGCGGATCTGCGCCACGCTGAGCAAACTGCAGGCGCTGGCCCGCGGGCTGGGCGTGTCGGAGGAGGAGATAATCGCACGAGCTCGCGGCGTCAGATCCGCGGTGACCAGTGAGAAATCCCACGGCGTGTTCGCCGGACTGCACACCAAATATCTGGAGCTGAACAATGACGACAAGAGCGCGATTCTGACTTTGGTCGAGATGCTCGAGCATGAGATCGATCTGCGGCTGTCACGCAGGAATGAGGGAGGAGATCAGCAAGGGGATGGACTGAATAACGGCCTTGGGAGAGGCAATCGGTAATCTCCCGGACTTATCGACGATCAAATGCACAGGCCGCTCCCTGATAAAGGAGCGGCCTGTACTTTTGCTCAGAACTCGAGACGGACGCCGAGCCGCATGTTGAACGGCAGGTGGTATCCGCGCGTGAGATCCGTTTTGGCGATTCCCGGCTGAAGGAAATCGGGGTTGTTCTGTCCGGCTGTGCTCTCGCGGAACATATCCGGCAGGCGCACGCGCTGGCTGTTGGTGACGTTGAATAAGTCACTGACCAGCGTCAGCCTCAGCCCTTCGGTGAGCGTGAACCGGTAATCGGCGTGAAGATCGAGCTTGGCGAAGAAGGGCGTTCTGCCGAGCTTGCCGCGGCCTCCGACGGGCACTTCGCCGGCACTCAGGTAGACCGGATGCGCCAGGTATTCGCTGATCGGGACTCCCGACATCATCTGCACGCCGGCTCCGAGGTTAAGCCCCTTGAGCATATTGCCGAATCTCTGACCGCCAAACTGATAGCTGCCGTAAATGTTGGCAATGTGGCGCCGGTCCGTATTGAGCGGACCGACGGCGAACTGATCGCCGAGCAGGTTGAACTCGCCCTCTGTGAAATCGAATAGCGAGCTGATGGCCGGGTCCTTCTGACCGTTGTCGTTGCGGAAGTGGCCTTCGTAGTTGCCGGTCAGCTTGGCGATGCGCCAGTTGGCGATCAGCTGCCAGCTGCTGGAAAACCGCTTGTTCAGTTCGATCTCGACAGCGCGATACTTCCTGATCGCATCGGGGAATCCGTCGGCGACGCCGTCAGAGCCGGGATTGCCCGCCGGCTGGCCGTTGGCGCCGTTGGCGGCGTAGCAGATTCCGAGATCGTTATTGACCAGATTCGGATCGCATTCCGCGGGGATCGCTCCGCCGGGCGTGAACCTGAACCCGACCGGATTGACGGCGGCGTCGGTTCCCGAACCGATATTTCCGATGACGTATGTCTGGCCGAAGAAGTCGGCGCTCTCGGGCGCGACGACGGCGGCATCCTCGACGATTCGCTTGATGCGTCGATCGAGATACCTCACCGAAAGCACCCAGTTGCCGGGCAACTGCTGCTCGAAACCGACCAGATGCTCGTCGGAATATCCGAGCTTCGTGCCGGGCAGAATCGGACTCGACGGATTCGAAAGCGAGACCGAGAGCGTCGATCCCGTGCCGCCCGGCGCGCCGGTCAGCAGGTGAGCTGCGTCGATGATCGGCGTGACGGTGTTGAACTGGTTGATCTTGACGCGGCGCACTCCGTTGACGATCTCGTAATCGGGAGCGTACCGGCCGTTGCGGAAATCGGTCTCGGCCGAAAGCGACCGCTCGGCCAGGTCGAGCGGAATGAATTCGAAGAACCGGCCGAAGTTGTAGTAGACCTTGGTCGAGCCCTTGCCGAAGGGATCGATCGTCGCTCCGACTCGCGGCGCCCAGTTCCCGGTGAAACTGTAGGCGATCCGCGTCCCGTCGGCGCCCGGATTCCCGATCATCCGCTCCTGCTCCTGCCTCAGACCTCCGAGTACGGTCAGGAAACGGTTGATCCGCCACGTGTCCTGTACGTAGGCGCTGTGATAGTTCGACCTGGTATTGAAAGAGGTATTGCCGTATTCGCCGCGGTTGTGGCGCAGATAGACCGGGCTCTCGCCGACGCCCGGAATATTCATGATCGGGCAGAGCGTGCAGGAGGCGGGAGCCGTAAACAGCTCGAACTGGGCGTTGAGCGTCTGGCCGATCGCCGCCGCCGAATTGCCGGCCAGTTGCGTCACGGGTACACCCGACGCATTCGTCGCCGGTACCGTGTATTTCGGGCCGCTCCGGTCTCGTGTCCCGTCATAAAACGCCCGCTGATACTGGTATCCGAGGCCGAATGTGTGCTGCCCCCAGAATGACGCCTGCTTCGTCGTATCGACGGTGAAGCGATAAGTATCGCTGTCGGTCGGCTCGTAGAAACCGTAGCCGATGGCGTCGAAGTTGCCGCGAACCGGCTGTGTCCGGTCCTGGATCAGATTGTAGTTCGAGAAACCCGTTTCGTCGAAGGTGTTTCTGCCGTTGCTGAACGACGCGCTGACGGTCCACGTCGGGCTCAGAGTTCCGTTGTATCTGGCCGATATGTTCCGCGTTCCGAACTCGAGCTTGTTGAGCGCGGTCAGATTGTCGATGTTGAGCGTCGCGAACGCCGCGGTGTTGGTCACGGTCGGATCACCGAAGATCGAAAACGCGAGCTGGTGGTTCTGCGTCAGGTTGGTATCGAGCTTGAACGCGTAATTGAGCGTCCGGTAACGACGGTGAGCATCGCCGAGCTGCTGCTCGATTCCCGACCCTTCGGCTCCGCGAACTATCTCGCGACGAACCGTCGGATTGAACGATCCGAAGAAGAAGACCTTCTTCCTGAGGAACGGCACCGGCCCTCCGAGGTCGAAGCCGCCGTCGTAGTTCTCCTCGTGAAGCAGCTTGCCGAACTTGTTGGTCCGCGTGTCGTCGGGCTGGCGCCGCTCGGCCTCGAAGGCCTGCGGACGCGCGTATCCGTAAAGCGCCCCGTGATATTCCGCGCCTCCGGACTGCGTGATGATATTGATGATGCCGCCCTGAGACTGGCCGTACTGCGGCTCGAATCCGCCCGTCTTGACCTGAACCTCCTTGATGAATGAGGTATTGATTCCGACGCCGATCGTGCCGAAGTTGCGCGAGAACACGCCCAGTCCGCCGAATGCGGAATCGGTGATGTTGACGCCGTCGGCGACGTAGAGGTTATCGAGCGCGGATCCGCCAGAGATCGAAGGGTTGGCCCGGCCGCCCTTCCCGCTGTCGGCGACGCCCGGCGCGAGATAGAAGAGGCTCGAGACGTTCCGCTCGACAGGGATGTTGACGAAGAGCTGGTCATTCAGATTCTGTCCGACGGCGGTGCTCGAAGTATCGACCGTCGCCGCTCCCGCCGAGACCTCGACCAGTTCGGTGATGTTGCCGGGCTCGAGCACCAGCCTGAGAGAGCTGGTCCTGCCCACGTTGACCGCGACATTCGGCACCGAGAGTGCGCGGAACCCTGTCTGCTCGACCTTGATCGTGTAGGCTCCCGGCAGCAGATTCGGGACATCGAAATCGCCTGAATCGTTCGCCGTCACGGTGCGCTCCCCGGTGGAGCCTGAGATCGTCACTTTGGCCCCGGCGATCGCGGCTCCCGTCGAATCGGTCACGCGACCGTTGATCGATCCTCGCGTCGACAGATCCTGTCCTGTAATAAACGTAAACATCATCAGCGATGCGAGGCACACAACCACGCCTCGAATCAGACAGCGACCGGCATATGTCAGTCTTCGTTGCATATCGTTCTCCTTGTTCCTGACGCGGAGCACGCCTGACCCGCACGCGACGGGTTCCCGCGGGCTCCGCGTATGCCTGATTGAATTACAGAGTTGTGGAAAGCAATGAGCGAATGCTGGATTTCCGGGACCGTGTTTTCCAGAGACGGTGAACGGAACCAGATCTACGCCGAATCGAGCGTTGCGGCGCTCATCATCGGCGAGCTTCTTTCCAAAACTTTTTCACCACGTACTGAAGAGATATGCGCAATTGGCGTGCCGGGAACGCATGGGAGCGCAGGCATCCTGCCTGCCTCACACAATCCTCATTCAAACTAAAGTAAGCGGCAAAGGTAACTTGTTGCGAAAATAGATCAGACGCCAAGCCGCCAGGATTGCCAAGATGGAATTAGAGGAGGGATGGTTTATGCTTCCTCCAGCTCGCCGCTCGAACATCTTTTAGATCCGGATCTTTGATGCCTGAATAAACCTTGGCCCTCTTGGCGCCTTGGCGTCTGATCTATTTTTCTCAAGGGCTGAACAGTTAAAGACAAAGTGAGGTGCAGGCAGGGTGCCTGTGCTCCACGCGCTCCCGGGTTCATTACATTATTTCGGATTTGAGGAGTGAAATATCCTGAGATTTGTTCGCCGCCACTAAGGCTGAGGATATGGCAGCGAAAGTCGTCCTATTTTTTATAAAATTGTTGGAATTTCATCCAATTCTGATACCGATACTTTCCAGAAATCTGACAGGTTTCTCGCCGCCGATCAACGCGAAGATAAAATCGTTCCTGAATTTTGCAGTCTCCTTCGCGGTCTGTGGATTTTTTTCATGAGCGCCCATGAGGGAGACGAAGTCCGGACCAATCTCGCGGATGGTCTGCCCGAAAAAGACCCTGATCCGGCCTTCATCGATGCAGTCATAGATCATCATCTTATTGCCGAGCTTGAGATCGCCCTTGAAATTGCTGCGGATGACGAGGGAGACGGCATTATCGCGCCAGCCGACGATCCGTGTGCCGTCCTCGGAGCGGATCGCGGCCAGATCGACCGCCGCCTCGATCGCTGAATTCCCCGCCCCGACGACGACGATGTGTCTGCCCGAATATTCGTTAGGATCCGAGAGCTTGTATTTGACTCTGTCGTCCTGATAGGCGGGCGGGGTGCGAAGTTCGTACCGTGTCCCGCAATTCTGGCAGAACTTGTCGATGCCGACGCGCGGCACGCCGCACTTTTCGCAGTTGTCGGGATAGACAGGCTTTTCCGGCACGACGCGGATCTTGAGATCCTCGCCCGGCACGCCGAGCCGCATCGGAGTGCCGCGGTTGCCGATCGCGATGACGACGCGGCGAACGCGATACTGCATCGCGCGCCGTGATCGCTCCTGTTCGGTCTCGACCAGGAAGAGATCGCCGTCGCGGACGATGTTGCTGCATCTCTCGAATTCGTTGACCTCGATGCCGCTCTGTCGAACCGTCTCCATCCATGCGCCGATCATGGCTTCTTTGGGGGCGCCGGCGCCTTCCAGCACGATTCCGCCGGTGACCGGCTGGTCGACCGGATTGAAATAGACGTACTTGCCGGCCTGATAGGTCTGCTGAATCGTGGCGACGATCTGGTCCTGCTCGATGGCGATGTAGTTCAGACCGCGCTGACGGGCGATCGCCGTCGCTGACAGACCGGCCGGTCCGATGCCGATGACGGCGATATCGTAATCCGCGCCTTCCCGCGGCCCCTCAGCGGCGAGTTCCTCGACGATGTGGTCGATCACCGCTCCGCCTTCGTTGATCGCGTTCTTGATCAGCGGAACTCCGGACACGTCTCCGATCAGGTAGATGCCCGGAACATTGGTCATGAATTTCCGGTCGCGCTGGGGGACCTTGCGTTCGGGGATCTTCTTGGTGGTGTTGACGACGATACAGGATTTCGGGACGGTCGGACATTCGACCTGGCAACTGGTGTCCTCCATGCACTGCTCGACCGCGACCGGAGTGGCCTTGCCGTTGACTATCGCCAGCACATCGTGCGGACAGGCATCGACGCAGGCGTGACAGCCGATGCAGGTCGCGACGTTGATATACGGGTGAGGATATGACGGTCCATCGTAGTCAGCCGGTACGATGGCTGGCGCGGGTTCGGATGACTGCGGACGGTCCTGGCTTCGCCGCAATTCGGCCTCCGCCATCGATCTGAAGATCCGTGTCCGCCGGCGCCGCGAATCCGTCACGACCAGCGTGAAGCCGAGAAAGACGGAGAAGAAGGCCAGCCCGATCCAGCCCGCCGCCGGCACTCCGCCGTAACCGGTCGGCAGCGTGGTCAGAAACCCTATCGCCAGCAGCAGGGCCAGGACGATCACCGCGATGAAAAGCTGCTCTCTGTTCATTGTTCTCAGGCGCGTCGTCGCACGTCGGTCTTCAGTCCGCCATTGCCGAGGTCGATCACCACCTCGGCGCCGTTCACGGTATGGAACGTCTCGAATGCCGCCTGCTCGATCGCGGAGATGAGCCCGGAATGAAGCCCCCTCGCGCCGGTGCCTCGCTTGACGCTCCTCTCGATGATGTGGTTGATGGCCGCCTCGGTGACGGTCAGCGCCAGTCCCTCGGAGCGGAATTCCCGGACGAACTGCGGCAGCACGTTATCGATCAGGATGCTCCGCAGCGTGCCGGCATCGAGCGGCCTGAACCGCACGATCCTCGAGAATCTGCCCATCAGTTCGGGCAGAAAGCCGTATCGCTGAAATACCTCTATCTCCTCGAGAACCGGAGATTCCTCGTCGGCCCGCTCTTCCCCGCCCCGGAATCCGATGCTCTTGCCGGTGGTTCGAAGAAGTTCGTCCATCCCGGAAAATGTCCCGCAGGCGATGAACGGGATATCGCGTGTCGAGAGCGAAGCCTTCTGACCGTAGGCCGAATAACCGTGATCCATCGGAATCAGGCAGTCCGTTCCTTCGATGATCTTGAGCAGCTCGCGCTGCACGCCGTATCCCGAGACGTCCTTCGTCGTCCCCTCACCGGCGAACCTGGAATTGCTGGTCGATGAGGCGAGCTTGTCGAACTCGTCAAGGCAGACGATCCCGCACGAAGCCATCATCAGGTCGCCTTCCGCCGCCATCACCAGCCGCGTCAGGATCGTGCCGACATCGTCGCCGATATATCCGCTCTCGGTGAAACTGGTCACATCGACGATCACCGTCGGCAGATGAAAAACCTGCTGGAAGAGCAGCTCGACCAGAAACGTCTTCCCCGATCCGGTCGGCCCGACCATCAGCGTATTCTGCTTCGGCGAGACCATCCGCCGGTTCTCATTCTGCAGATGAAGCCGCTTGAGCCTCCGGACATGACGATAAGCCATCAGCGACAGCGCGCGGCGCGGCTCATCCTGCCCCTTGTATCCGAGCTGCTCCAGCTTGTCGGCCAGTTCCGGAGGAGATATCACCGGCAAACCACGAATGAAATCGACGAAACCTTCCCGCTCCGTCGGCCGATCGAATTCCTGCTCATCATCTTCCGGATAGTACATTGGTCCTCCTACTGCCTACTCTTCTCAAACTGGCGCGGAGTTCCTTCTCCTCGCCGTGCTGGGAATGGCATGAGACGCAGAGCGGGGTCTTTGTGTTGCCCGCGAAATTATTTCGAGGCGCGACGCCGTGGCAGGCGGCGCAGGACTCGCGGACTTCGCGTCTGATCTCTTCTCCGACAAATCCGTTGACGTGACAATCGGTGCAGTTGGTGCGCCCCTGCTGGCGGCCGCCGGCGTGAACCAGGTGAAACTGCTCCTTGAGGTTGAACTGCGAGACCGATCCGGGAAGGTCCCGGCGCTCCCACTCGGCCTGAGTGATGCCGGCCCAGTTCCATCTGCCGTCGGCGACGGGATATCCGAAGGACCCGCCGTGCGGAGTGCCAAGTTTGACGCCGCTCAGCGGAGAGGAATATCCGCTTCCGTCGCTGTGGCAGACTGTGCACGCATTGTTGGCGACGAGGGCCGGGCTGAACGCCCTGCCCTGGTGCTCGCCGTGACACGAGAGGCAGGTCAATCCGGATTTTGCGTGCTTGTCCGAGATCCCGGGATGGAACGCCCCGGTCGTATGACAGGCGGCGCAATTGTCGTTCATCGAACTCCGCAGCGCGTGACAGGTCGTGCAGGAACCGGAATTCGGCGTTCTCGCGAACGCCGGCGTGACGGCCAGATCCCGGCGGACATGCGGGGTCGAGAGCGCTCCGGGAGAGTATGCGTCCTTGAAGAAGAGGAGCGCGGCGATCGAAAGCAGCGAGACGATGATGATGCCCCAGCTGAAGAGTCCGCGTGTCCAGACGGTCTGCAGGTCGCGCGTCGGCGCCCAGTTGAACTGGGCCTTGCCGAGCCTTCTGCGATCTCTCGGCTTGAGCGGAGATTCCGAGGCCAGCTTTCCAGCCTCGCGTTTACGTTTCTCCCAGAAGACCTTGAGCGCCTGCGCCTCGTTGGAGGTCATTTTGCCGGAAAGCATGCCGGTCCCGGTCAGCCGCCGGGTGCCCTTCGGAGTTCTCTTTTCGCGCTGCAGTTGCGCCAGCAGATGCGGATCGAGGCGCGTCGTCTTCCCCTCTTCGAGCGAGGAAGACCCGCTCTGGATCGCCTCGACCGGAAGCGGGTTGACGCTCATCTCGACCGTCAACTGAAGGCTGTTCTGAAGATATTTGGGATAGAGAAAGAACGGGCCGATCTGGATCAGGTCGCCGTCGGCCAGCGGAGTTTTGTCGATCAGTTCGCCGTTGAGCAGCGTGCCGTTGGCTTCGGAGAGGTTGAAGATCCAGTAGTCGCCTTCGACCTCCTTGATGCCGGCGTGAGTTCGCGAGACGGTCGGATGGTTGAGCGCCATATCATTGCCGGTCAGCCGGCCGATGGTCAGCCCTTCGCTCTCGATCTCCACCCGATCGATATTGATGTCCCGGCGAATTATCTGAAATTTGCTCATGGCATCCGTCAACCGAAATCCGCGAAAAATATGACCTGAATGATATGCACCAGCATGAGGGCCAGCATCAGCGATGTGAAGAGGACGTGCGGCGCCAGCCAGAGCTTGAGCATCTGGTGAAGGTAGATCAGCGAATCCACCCGGCGTCCGGTTGCGGCGATCTCGATTCCGTCATGGATCTGACCGCGGTCCTTCTCCGGCAGGCCGGCCGTCGTTGCCGCATAGTCTTTGCTGAGAGCTGCAATCATCTGATCGAGCGACTCGCATTTGAAATACTGTCGCAGGAGAAAACCGAGCGAAAGTGTCCGGGGGACGATGCGTTTCTGAATGAATACCCTGGCGTTCGGCGTCGATCCGGCCATCAGGTTGCCGAGCTCGCGGCCCAGTTCCTCGCGGCGGGCCTTGAGATCCTCGATCAGCAGCGGCTGCCCCTCGATCCGAGTCATGATCCGCGGCGCGATCAGGTAGACCAGAATTCCGAACAGGCCGGTCAGGATGACCAGATCGAAAGTTATCATCAGCGCGGTCGTCAGAGCTCCGCCTGATCTGGTTCCGCCGTGCAGGAGGAGCATGATTCCGGCGATCACGCCGAGGTAGCTGTGCGCCAGCATCCAGTACCTGAGCGGGCCGGCGCGCCGCCTGAAGATCTGCCGGCGGATCGGATAGGCCATGACTCCCGCGATGCCGATCAGCCCGACGATCCCGGTCAGCCAGCGCAGATCCAGCCACGAACCGACGAGCGGTTTTTCGAGCCCGTAACCGATCAGCCCGAGAACGGTCAGGACCGTCAGGACGATCGTCGAGGCGAGCCCCGCCAGATGCGCCATCTGCTTGCCCGAATCGCGATGCGAGGTATGGCGCACCAGGGCGTGATTGGTGTCGCGAAAGATGACGCCTTCGATGTTTCTGATCTCGCTGAAATAGACGCGCGGATCGACCCGCAGCAGCGAACCGGTCGGACAGTTCTCCTCGCAACTGAATGCCGGCTTGCGCGCCGGATCCGGATTGAGACTGGTGCCGGCGCAGAGATTGCATTTGACCGCCAGAAGATCCTCGGTCTGCTCGACCGCCGGCGGCAGCGGGTCGGCCGTCAGCCCGAACCAGCGGCGCCATCCGGTCGGCTCCCGATCGAAACTGCCGGCCTTCCGCGGGATCATCGAGATCGCGTTGTAAGGGCACTGCGTGGCGCAGTCGGCGCATCCGATGCAGGACTTCGGATCGATGTCCACCTGGCCGCCGGGCAGCCTTCCGATGGCGCCGGTCGGACACCCGGTCAGACATTCCGGATCCTTGCAGTGCAGGCATACCGCGGGCGCCAGCAGGCTCTGAAAATTGCTGTTCTTCTTGATCGAAACCGGGCGCTCGATGTGGATCCCCCGCCGCAGCAATCGCGACTGACCGTGCATCTTATGGCACGCCAGCGAACAGTTGCCGCATCTGACGCAGAGGTCCATGTCCATCACCAGCAGGTTCGTGGCATCGACCAGTCCAGCCTGGATCAGATCGTCCTGAGCCCTGGCGACCGGCAGCGGTTGTCTGTTATGCGCCGCATCCTGCGGCGAGATCAGATCAGAAAACGCCAGCAGCAGCGTCTCGCGCAACTCCGGGTGCTGGCGCAGCCTGGCGACAGAGATCTCGAGGATCTCCGCTCTGCCCAGCACAGTGCATGTCGAATCCCAGTCAGAATCGCGCGTGATCGCCTCGGCGCCCAGACAGTGCGACGGTCCGATGTAGATTTCACGCGACTCAGTGTTCCAGTCGCGCGACGGCCCTGCCGACTCCGGCGTTTCGCCGGGCGGAGCCAGCCTCGCCCATCCGGACCGGATGACATACAGGTTTCTGATCGGCTCGCCCGCACGGAAGAGGATGTGATTGCGGGAATAGACGCTGAATTTCGAGATCGCCTCGAGCTGGCTGATCGCTCCCTCGCTGAGCTGCGTGGCGGTCTTGATCGCCTGGATCGTCGAGGCTCTGCCGTTGCGCCGATAGGTCCGGTCCAGAACTTCTCCGAAACGCGGCAGCTTGCGAAGCAGCCTCAGCGCCGGCCGCTGCACCTCGAGCACCTGAACCGGCGCTTCCGCGGGAGCGCGAACCGTCGCAGCCCGCGGCACACCGGCCAGAACCGACATCTCGCCGAACTGTATCCCTTCCGGAATCTCCGATACCCTCGTCTCCCGGCCGCCGTTTGAGACATAGACCTCTGCCACACCGGAGACGACTATGTAGAATGCGTTGGCGCCCCAGTCCCCCTCGCGCACGATCTCCTCGCCCGGCGAGAAATCCAGCAGACGGACATACGGACCGACACGCTTGCCGCTGTAATTCCGGCCGTAGACGATGACTTCGAGGTCGAGTTCGTAATCGTAATGCCCGTCCGTCTTCGCCGCCAGGTCGGAGATCGCGCCGATCCTCTCGATCGCTGCCAGAATATCCTTATGTTTTGTGATCTCTCTTGGCATATGGTTCCGTGCGAGGTTATCGGTTCATCAAGCGGGGCCACCGACAGGATTCCATTATTAAAACCAGTATGTTTTAAGTCAATCAATTATTCATCCGGCTTCATGAAAATTTCGCGATGGCCTGCCGGGCTGAAATAAAATGGGACCGCAAGATCATATTATTAATGGATAACTACTCATCCGGCCGGCCGAAACGGCCGTCGGATGCCCGACTCAACTTGGCAACAGATCAACCGGACCGGCCGCAGGTCGGCGACAACCCGGGAGGAAAATGAACAAGACTGCATTCAGCGCCGCCATCAGGCTGGCGATCGCCATCGTCGCGATGCTGGTCATACGGACTTCGGTCCTCGGACAGACCGGGGGACAGACCGGCCCGGCGGATGGGGCGGGCCTGCCGCCGGCCGACCTCAACCGTATCAAAGTCGGAGAACCGGCGCCCGATTTCACCCTCGAAAACCTCGACGGAACGAGAGTCACGCTCTCCGATCTGAGAGGAAAGAAGAACGTCGTGCTGGTATTTTACAGGGGATACTGGTGACCTTACTGCGCAACTCAGCTAGGTAAGCTGAAATCGCTGCTCAACCGGAACAACAAGGACAAGGTGGAGATCCTCGCCGTCAGCGTCGATCCTCACGACAAGGCCCGGATCATGCTCGACAAGATCCGCAAGGAGCAGGGCGATGAGTTCCCGCTGCTCTCCGATCCGGACCATCGCGTGATCGATCGTTACGGCCTGCTCAACACTGAGGCCCGCCGCCCGATCCCGCACCCTGCAACCCTGATCATCGACCGCAAGGGGATCGTCAGATGGAAGTTCGTCGAGGTGGACTACAAGATCCGCCCGTCGAACGATGACCTGCTGCGCGAGATAAACAAGATAGAGTGAACTAAACGCCAGGAAACCATGAAGACCAAGCTGGAGGAAACTGGAGAAATTCCATCCTTGATTCCAACTTGGCCTTCCTGGTTTCTTGGAGTAGAATAATCATGAAAACTTATCTTTCCGCCTGACGA
>CALBSU010000690.1 GCA_937967285.1 uncultured Acidobacteriota bacterium | reverse complement strand
AACATGATGTTGGTCAGCAGCAGCGGCAGCACGATGAAGAGCAGGATGTTGAAGAAGAGCGCGAAAGCGATCGATCCCGCGGCCGTCGCGCCCGCGGACGCTCCACTCGACTCTCCCTTCTTCTCATCTGCCCTGTCCGCAACAGCCGGCGTCTCATCGAAAACATGCGCCGTCGTCGCCAGCGTCCCCGCGGCCGCGCTGACTGCCTTCGGCGCTTCCTCTCCCGCTTCGTCCTCGAAGGCCACCGTCGCAGAGAAGTTGAGCGCCTTGATCCCGAGCAGCATCGAATGAATCAGCACCGCGCCGCCCCTCAGAATCGGAATCTTCAGAAACGGATACTTCTGCTCCAGCTTCGGCAGCCGCTCCGACTTCGTCACAATCGATCCGTCCTGACGCCGCACTGCCACGGCATAGGAATTCGGAGCCCGCATCATCACGCCTTCGATGACCGCCTGCCCGCCGACGATGATCTCTTTCTCCATCTGTCGTCTCCTCGCCCGTAAACGCCGAAAGCCATAACCGGAATCAGCTCCCGCCGGTGACTCGCACCCGCCGGACCACTCCAGTTATGGCTTCCTCTTTCGTTTCGCTACAGATGACCGGCGCAGACCTCGCACGCCGCGACACTCGATCGCACGATCTTCGCTCCCGACTTGCGCTCCGCCGTCATCTCCATCTTATTAATAAGATACGCCGCTCTATTGAGCCAGAGCCTGCTGCTCGGCTTCCTTCTCTTTCTCGGTCTTCCTGCCGTACTTCCGCTGGAACCGCTCAACGCGACCCGCAGTGTCGACCAGCTTCTGCTTGCCCGTGAAGAACGGATGGCAGTTCGAGCAGATTTCTACGTGGATCTCTTTCTTCGTCGATCGTGTCGTCCACGTCTCTCCGCAGACGCACACTACCTGACATTCCTGATAGTTCGGATGGATTCCTTCTTTCACTTCAACTCTCCTTTACACTTTACCATCGGATAATCGCGTCGCCGCTCCCGGCGGCAAATAGCGAAGATACCGAAATTATAGCCACTGTGTCAAGAACTCCCCTGCCCATCTCTCATCCGGCAGCTCTGTCCCCATACTTCTTTATTGATGATGGTATGATTCACAGTTATACTGATGGTCGAATTTAAGAGGTGAAGGTAATGGCTACAGTCAAGACAGCGATCTCAATTCAGGAGAACCTCTTCGAGAGGATCGAAGAACTGGCCCGGGAGCTGAACATCTCACGAAGCCAGTTGTTCGCCCGCGCCATAGAGGATTTCATTCGGCGGGAAGAGAATCGCAGAATTACAAAAGATATTAATGATGCATATCCGGGCGAGGTTGATCCCACTGAGGAGGATCGCTTGCTCAAAATGCGTTCTTCCCATCGCAGGATGGTCGAGGGGGAATGGTGATCAGGCAGGGCGATGTCTACTGGGTCGACCTCGGCGATCCAATCGGCTCCTCGCCGGGATATCGTCATCCCCACGTCGTTGTTCAGAATAATCTTTTCAATCAGAGTCGGATAAATACCGTTGTCGTCTGCGCTCTGACATCGAATCTCAAGCGCGCCGGTGTTCCGGGTAATGTTCTGCTCGATAAAAAAGAGGCCAATCTTAAAAAAGAATCTGTCGTTCTGGTTTCGCAGATCTTTACAGTAGATAAATCGCAGTTGGTCGAATATATTGGAAAACTGTCGAGCCAACGAATCAGCCAGATTCTCGATGGTCTTGACCTCATCCTTCAACCCCGTGAAGTGGAATAACCTTCCGGCTACTAATTTTTTAGTTGACATCCCCGCCGAGTTCCGTTAGATTGCCTGCGAATTCTTTAATAGCTCACGCGCGGAAGCGGAAGTATTAAGGAATTAGCAGATAAAAAGGAGGCGGCAATTGGCGCGGAGGAAATCACCAACATTAACGGAAGTAGAGCTGGAGCTGATGGAAGTGCTCTGGGAGAAGGGAACGGCGACGGTCTCGGAGGTCGTCGAGGCGTTGCCGGAGGAGCGGCTGGCGTACAGTTCGGTGCTGACGATGATGCGGATCCTTGAGCAGAAGGGGTACGTGGAGCATGAGAAGGAGGGGCGGGCGTATGTCTATCGTCCGTTGGTGGATCGGCAGCAGGCGCGGCGGAGTGCGATCGGGTATTTATTGAAACGTTTCTTCAACAATTCGCCGGAGTTGCTCGTAGTCAATTTACTGGAGACGGAAGAGATGGGGCCGGATGAGATCGAGAAGCTGAAAGAGATGATAGAGAAGGCCGGTTGAAGCCGGCAGGGAAGCGTCGAACGAGGAGAGAGTCATGATTGAGATCACGCCTCTGATTGAGATGATCGACTGGGTGGCGCGGCCTGTGGTGCAGGCGCTGTTGAACGGGTTATGGCAGGGGATGGCGGTCTGTGTTGTCGTCTGGCTGGGGATGCGGCTGGGCGGAGGAATGAGCGCGTCGACGCGTCATGCGGTATGGATGATGACGCTGGGTGTGATTGTGATGCTGCCGGCGCTGGATCTCTGGCGGGGCGAGCGGGCGGTCAGGGTTGAAGAGAAGGCCGTGGTGGCGGAGCCCGCGATATCGCATCGTTTGGCTGAGCGGATAGCCGAGAGGCGGGGCAAGGCGGGGCTCGGTCTATCGGGGACATATTTGAAGCAGGAGCTGAGTCCGCCGGCGCGGGTCGTGACGCTGGAGGAGACGGCGAAGGCCGTCCCGGTTCCTGCGCCGGTCAATTCAGAGCTTCAAACCGCGCCGGGGAACTCGTTGATCGTTGACGGATTCGGTGAGAGGTGGCCGCTGTTGCTGGGGCTGATCTGGCTGGCCGGCGTGACGCTGATGTCGATCAGGCTGATGAGGAGTTACAGCGGGGTGCGGCGTCTGAGGCGCGGGATGCTGCCGGCGCCGATCGATGCGGTCCGGCGGGTTGATGAGCTGGCGCGGTCGATGGGGATCGGGCGGCGTGTAGGCCTCTATTTTTCGTCCGGGGTGACGATGCCGATGACGATCGGGACTTTGAGGCCGGCGATAGTGTTGCCGGA
>CALBSU010000689.1 GCA_937967285.1 uncultured Acidobacteriota bacterium | reverse complement strand
GTAACTGCTCAGCCTTGTTGCGAAAATAGATCAGACGCCAAGGCGCCAAGATGGCCAAGGTGGAATTAAGGTTGGGATGGCTCACGATTCCTCCATCTCGCCTCTCATGCACCGGTTAGATCCGAATCTTCATTGCCTGAATAAACCTTGGCACTCTTGGCGCCTTGGCGTCTAAATTTTTCGTCACAGGGCTGAGCAGTTACAATTGGAAACCGGAAACAACATCTCACAGCGGCTTGACCAGCTGCTCGGTAAACTTCCTTGCCGCAGCGCTGAGCGCCTTGCCTTTCCGATGGATTATCCCGATCGGGCGTGAAAAATCGCCTTCATTGAATGACAGCGACGCCAGCATTCCGCTGCGAACCTCGTTGACCACGGCGGATTCCGGCAGGATAGAGACGCCGATTCCAACCTCGACCGAACGTTTGATCGTCTCGATGTTGTCGAACTCCATCGCGTGACTGACCGAGACATCGTGAGCCTTGAGGATCTGATCGATCAGTTTGCGTGTCGGGATGTCGCGCTCGAACCCGATGAACGGTTCGCGGGCCAGCCGTTCAAGTCCGACGCAGTTGTGTTTCGCCAGATCATGCTCGGGGTTGCAGATCAGGACCAGCCTGTCCTCACGAAGCGGTATGATCTCGATCGACGGACGCGCCGTCGGACAGGCCACGATCCCGAAGTCGATCGTGTTGTTGAGGCAGCATTCGTAGACTTTGTTGGTCCTGATATATTCGACATGCACTTTGACCTGCGGGTAGGACTTGATGAACTGCTTGATGTACGGCGGAAGCTCATGCAGGCCGACACTGTAAACGGTCGCGATCCGGATCGTGCCGATCATCTGCTGCGAATCGGCTCTCAGACGGTTCTCGAGCGTCTGATACCTGCCGACGATCTCCCTGCATTCCGCATAGAAGATCCGCCCGGCCTCGGTCGGAGTGATCCCTCTGCGACGGCCGCGCTCGATCAGCTCCACCTCGAATTTCCGCTCGAGCGCCTGGACCTGCTGGCTCACCGCCGACTGCGTGATGAAGTTCAATGACGCCGCCTTCGAAAAACTGCCCGTCTCGATCAGGTCGCAAAATGTCTTCAGCGTTTCCAGATGCATAACCCGGATATTAGCACAGCTTATACTCAGTATTAAACTTTCGAATTTTACTAATCGAAGATCGGCTGGTATTTTCTGAAACTACCAACGGTTGAAGATACATCCCAAAACAAAGTGATTCCTGGAGGAGAGATGGCGGCAAGTGCTGAAAGCATGCAAGCATCATCTGCGGGGCTGATACTGCGGTTATGGCAGTCGTCTATCGGCAAGAAGTACGTGATGGCGGTAACCGGGCTGGCGCTGTTTCTGTTTGTGATCGTGCATCTGGCGGGCAATCTGCAGATCTATCTGGGCCCGTACAAGATCAACGAGTACGCTCATCTGCTGAAGTCGACGCCGGCGGTGCTGTGGGGAGCGAGAGCGGGGCTGCTGGCGATAGTGGCGCTGCACATCGTGACGGCGCTGCAGTTGACTGCGGCCAACCGGAAGGCGCGGCCGGCGGGTTACGCGGTCGGCAAGCCGGTGGCATCGACCTTCGCTCAGCGGACGATATTGGTTAGCGGGCTGGTGCTGCTGGCGTTCATCATCTTCCATCTGGGGCACTTCACGATCGGCTTCGTGGATCCGGCGCTGCTCGACCTGCGGGACATCTACGGGCGTCACGACGTCTACCGGATGATGGTCAACGGTTTCTCGAATCCGCTGGTCTCCATCTTTTATATAGTTTCGATGGGGCTGTTACTGCTGCATCTGAGCCATGGCGTCAGTTCGCTCTTCCAGTCGCTCGGTCTGCGGAGCAGGAAGACGTTCAGGTTCTTCGACAGGCTGGCGAAAGGGGCGGCGGTGCTGCTCTTCCTTGGCAACTGTTCGATACCGCTATCCATTCTCCTGGGGATCATCAAATAACGATTGGGACAGAATATGAGCATCACTCTTGAATCGAAAATTCCATCGGGGCCGGTTGGGCAGAAGTGGAGCAGGTACCGGCAGGATATGAAGCTGGTCAATCCGGCGAACAAGCGGAAGTTCGATGTGATCGTGGTCGGCTCCGGTCTGGCGGGAGCATCGGCGGCTGCGACGCTCGGCGAGCTGGGATACAACGTCAAGTGCTTCTGCTTTCAGGACAGCCCGCGCAGAGCCCACTCGATCGCGGCACAGGGCGGAATAAACGCGGCCAAGAACTACCGCAACGACGGAGACAGCATCTACCGGCTCTTCTACGACACGATCAAGGGCGGAGACTTCCGCGCGCGCGAGGCGAATGTTCACCGGCTGGCCGAGGTGAGCGTCAACATCATCGATCAGTGCGTGGCACAGGGAGTGCCGTTCGCGCGCGAATACGGCGGGCTGCTCGACAACCGTTCTTTCGGCGGAGCGCAGGTCTCACGGACCTTCTATGCCCGCGGCCAGACGGGGCAGCAGTTGCTGCTCGGCGCATACCAGGCGCTGAGCCGGCAGATCGCCGCCGGGACGGTCACGATGTATTCGAGGACCGAGATGCTGGATCTGGTGCTGATCGACGGCCATGCCAAGGGGATCATCACCCGCGATCTGATCAGCGGAGCGATCGAGGCTCATTCTGCGAGCGCCGTGGTGCTGGCGACCGGCGGATACGGCAACGTCTTCTATCTTTCGACCAACGCCAAGGGCTGCAACGTGACGTCGACGTTCAGGGCCTACAAGAAGGGCGCGCTGTTCGCCAATCCATGTTACACGCAGATCCATCCGACCTGTATTCCGGTGAGCGGCGATTATCAGTCGAAGCTGACGCTGATGTCGGAATCGCTCCGCAATGACGGTCGCGTCTGGGTACCGAAGAAAGAGGGAGACAATCGCCATCCGAACGAGATCCCGGAGAACGAGCGCGATTACTACCTCGAACGCAAGTATCCGAGCTACGGCAACCTGGCGCCGCGCGACATCGCTTCGCGAGCCGCCAAGCAGGTCTGCGACGAAGGCCGAGGAGTCGGCCCCGGCGGTCGCGGCGTCTACCTCGACTTCTCCGCCGCCATTCAGCGTTTCGGCCGGAAGAAGATCGAAGAGCGCTACGGCAATCTCTTCGAGATGTACGAGCGGATCACCGGCGAAAACGCCTACGATCAGCCGATGCGCATCTATCCGGCGGTCCACTACACGATGGGCGGCCTGTGGGTCGACTACGAACTGATGAGCAATATCCCGGGCCTGTTCGTGATCGGCGAGGCGAACTTCTCGGACCACGGCGCCAACCGGCTCGGAGCCAGCGCGCTCATGCAGGGCCTGGCGGACGGCTACTTCGTTCTTCCCCAGACGATCGGCGGCTACTTCGCCGCGCAGAAGAACGGAAAATACCCGGCCGATCATCCGGAGTTCAGGAAGGCCGAGGAGGAAGTGCGGGCTCGGCTCAATCGCCTGCTCTCGATCAACGGCAAAAAGACGGTGACGGAATTCCATCGCGAGCTGGGCAAGATCATGTGGGACAACGTCGGAATGGCGCGGACCGAGTCGAGCCTCATGCATGCGCTCGAGAGGATTCCGGTGCTGCGACAGGAGTTCTGGGAGAACGTCAATGTGCTCGGCAGCGGCGACGATCTGAACCCGGCGCTCGAATATGCCGGCCGCGTCGCCGACTTCCTCGAGTTCGGCGAACTTCTGGCTTACGACGCGCTGCAGCGCGAAGAGTCCTGCGGCGGCCACTTCCGCGAGGAGTATCAGACGGAGGACGGCGAGGCGCTGCGCAACGACGATAAATACTCATACGTCGCTGCCTGGGAGTACAAGGGAGTCGACCAGTTCCCGACCGTGCATAAGGAAGACCTCAAGTACGAAGAGGTCAAGATGTCGCAGCGCAGCTATAAATGATATTCGGATCGAGCGGAGCGAATCTTGATTGCTCCGCCGGGGCAGGCAGTCGGCGTCCGGTGGTCGAAAACCCCTGGACTTGCTTGTGACGGCCATCGGGCGTCGGCTGCTGTTAGAAAAATTCATCAGGGAGCCTGAAAGCAATGAATCTGACATTGCGCGTATGGAGACAGAAGAACGCGAAGACATCCGGCCAGTTCGTGACCTATCAGGCCACGGACATCAGCGCCGAAATGTCTTTTCTCGAAATGCTCGATGTGGTCAACGAAGAGCTGATCAAAAAGGGAGAAGAGCAGATCGCGTTCGATCATGACTGCCGCGAAGGGATTTGCGGAAGCTGCGGGATGGTGATCAACGGAACTCCGCACGGTCCTCTGTCCGCGACGACGACCTGCCAGCTCCATATGCGTTTCTTCAAGGACGGCGACACGATCACGATCGAACCGTGGAGGGCTTCTTCCTTCCCGATCATCAAGGATCTGGTCGTCGACCGGACGGCCTTCGACCGAATCATCCAGTCCGGCGGATTCGTCTCTGTCTCGACCGGCGGAGCTCCGGACGGCAATGCCATTCCGATCCCCAAGGAGGACGCCGACAAGGCGATGGATGCCGCCCAGTGCATCGGCTGCGGAGCTTGCGTTGCCGCATGCAAGAACGCATCGGCCATGCTCTTCGTCTCGGCCAAGGTTTCGCATCTCGGACTGCTGCCGCAGGGCCACGTCGAGGCCGATCGCCGCGTCCTCAACATGGTCGCGACAATGGACGAGGAAGGCTTCGGCAACTGCACCAACACCGGTTCGTGCGAGGCAGCCTGCCCGAAGGAGATTTCGCTCGATAATATCGCGCGAATGAATCGGGCTTACGCCAAAGCTCTCTTCAAGAATAAACTCGCCTGATATGGAGCGCGGCGCCCGAGGGCGCCGCTTTTTCCAACTGTCGAATCATAAAATCGGCGCCCCACGGGCGTCGATTTTTATCTGTTAGCGGCGCCCGCGGGCGCAGCCTCCCATAAAATCCTGGCCACCTCGAAAATATAATTCCTTGGTCTGGCTTTCAATTTTGAGAAATCATCGGTATTGATCTGAATCGCAATGGCTGTTTTGCGATCCGGGAAGTATTCCATCTCTGAGAGATATCCGGGAAACCATCCGCCGTGGCCGTAGCTGATTCCCCACTCGCTCTGCCTGACCTGAACGCCGAGGCCGTACTTGTCTCCGCGGCCTGTTTTGGCCGGGACGGCATCTATCATCCCGGCGAACGTCTCCTGACGCAGAACCCTGCCGGCGTAGAGATCGCGCGCCCATCTGGCCAGGTCCTCTGCGGTCGAGACGAATCCGCCGCCCGTCCATTCCATCTGCGGATTGATGATGAAACGGCCGTCCAGAATCGTCCGGCCCGATAACCCGAAAGGGCTGGCAGGCGCAATGTAGCCGGTAGCGAGCCCCGGAATCGTGCGGCTGTCGGACGGAGCGGTCTCTCTCAACTTCAAAGGCTTGAGCAGACGCCGCTCGACTTCGCCGTATACCGTCTTTCCGGTCGCCTTCTCAAAGATCATCCCGACGAGGATGAAGTTGGTGTCGGCATAGGACCACCCCTTGCCCGCCTCGAACAGCGGTGAGGCGTCAAAAATATAGGCGATCAGCTCCTCGGGCTTCCACACCCTGTCGGGCTGCTCCCTGAGCGCCTTCAGAAAATCGCGGTTCAGAACATGCTCCGGGATTCCCGAGGTATGGTTCATGAGCATTCTCAGCGTCAGGGCGCGCGCGTTTGGAATCCGGTCGAACCAGGTTTCCTTTCCGAGCCACTTTTCGATCCTGTCGTCGAGATTGAGGACTCCCTCTTCCACGGCCAGCAGCGTAACGGCGGCGCAATATGTCTTGCCGATACTGCCGGCGAGCATGCGGTCCGACGGCTTGAGCGCCCGCGCCGCTTCAAGGTCAGAGTATCCGGCCGAGACGCTCCACGACTTCCCGTCGGGGCCCGCGACACCGATATTGATCCCGGGAAACTTGCCGGCAGCGCGCAGCTCTACCATCCGCGCCTGAATGGATCTGGCCAGTTCGCGCGGCTTGCGAGAACGCGCTCCGGTCTGCGCCGTCGGAACGGGCGCCAGAATTGTCGACAGTATCAGACCCGCCGCGATCAGACAGCCGATCTTCTTCCGCACGGTCATTCCTTCGGAGCGATGTTCGTTACGTCGAAGACGATCTTCCATTTCGATTCCCTGTCAAGTTTCCAGATTCGCACCCAGTATCCGGCCGAGGCATCCTCGCCTGTGATCTCATAACGTCCGACAGTGTATCCGATCTCACCCGAACGGGCGATGTCCGCACGGATCCTCTCGCCTGCGTAACTTCCCTTGCTGCCGGCGATCCAGCGCATCATCTCCGCCTCGCCCCTGATCGGGAGCTGCTTCGGCCTGTAGATCCTCGCCAGCGGAGAGATGGCGTCGCGCCATGCAGCCTCTATCTTCCCCCGCTTCCCGCCGTTGAGAAACCGGTCCTCGGCCTCGATCATGCCGGAAAGCCCGGTGGATCGAAGGCTGATTCCGCTCAGAGATCCGCCGGCCGGCTCGAATTCGGCATCCAGCGGTTGCGACATCGCGTCGAGCTGAACGCCCAGATCGGCCTCTACCTTCCACGTCCCGTCGGCCTGCTTCTTCCAGACGGAAAAGAAGAGACCGTGCCGCTTCGGATTGGTTCTCGAATTCCGGTCCGTGATCAGGAAAGGCCCTGTCGAATAACCGAGATCTCCCGCCAGCGAGATATCACCGAAGGTCGGAGCCCATTCCAGACTGACCGCCGGCGAACCAGGGTTCGGAGGCCGCTTGCCCCACACCTGCCTGAGAATGAGCGGCTGCGGCTCGAATGTGAATCCGTCTTCGGCAAAGTTTTCCAGAAATGCCGCGTTAATCCCCTTCTCCTGCGCCAGCCGGGCGAACGCGCGCTCGGCCTCGATCATCCCCTCGAGCTGAGGTGAAATGGATGACGAACGCTGCACCAAATTGAATGCCAGTGAAAGAATAAGAAACAGAACCGCCAGCAGATGTTTCATGGAGACCTACTTTCATTTATGTTCGCTCACGGCATGATGTACGAATTATTGAGAGGGTCTCCCTGCTTTTTTGCATATTTTGTATCGCCCAGTCCTTGAGAAAAATCAGACGCCAGGGCGCCAAGAGGGCCAAGATGGAATTAAGGGTCTGGTGGCTTATGTTTCCTCCATCACGCGTTTAGAACAT